>DIXH01000086.1:22402-27672 GCA_002428605.1 Clostridiaceae bacterium UBA6085 | reverse complement strand
GGGCAAAGATGCTGAGAGGCGGAGCTTACAAGCCAAGGACCTCGCCATACTCCTTCCAGGGACTCGAGGTGGAGGGACTTGACCTGCTGATTAAGGCAAAGGCTGAGACAGGACTTCCGATAGTAAGCGAGATAATGTCACCTAAGCTCTGCGAGATCTTCGAGGAGAAGGTGGATGTCATCCAGATAGGTGCCAGGAACATGCAGAACTTCGACCTGCTCAAGGAAGTAGGAAAGATGTCAAGGCCGGTAGTGCTCAAGAGAGGACTTTCCAACAGCTACGAGGAATGGGTCATGTCAGCTGAGTACATCATGGCAGGCGGAAACAGCAATGTCATCCTCTGTGAAAGAGGGATAAGGACCTTCGAGAACTATACAAGGAACACTCTGGACATAAGTGCAATACCTGCAATAAAGAAGATGAGCCATCTCCCTATAATAGTAGACCCATCCCATGCCGGAGGCATGAGCTGGATGGTTGAGTCACTTGCCCTTGCTGCGATAGCCGCAGGAGCTGACGGCCTTATGATCGAGGTTCACAATGACCCTCAGCATGCGCTCTCAGACGGACAGCAGAGCTTAAATCCCAAGCAGTTCGACGATTTCATGAAGAAGTCATTCCCGCTTGTGCAGGCTTTCCATCCGGGAATGTAGGAGGCTTTAGCTTGAAGACACTAGAGGTAAGACTTCCAGGAAAAGAATACATGATTGAAATTGGCTCAGGAACCTTAAGTCAAGCCGGCAGGACAGTAAGGTCTGTTGCCAGAGGAAACAAGGCGGCACTCATAACGGATAAAACCGTTGATGCCATCTATGGGGACATGGTCAGGCAAAGCCTGAAGGATGAAGGCTTTGACCTGTTCACTGTTCTCGTGGAGCCTGGTGAAGGAAGCAAGTCGATGGGGGTATACTCCGAGGTCTGCGAAAGGCTCCTGGAGGGAGGACTCACGAGGAAGGACATCATCGTCGCACTTGGCGGCGGGGTAGTCGGAGACCTTGCCGGCTTCGTTGCTGCAACTGTCCTTCGCGGTGTCGATTTCGTGCAGATACCTACGACGCTCCTGTCTCAGGTAGACAGCTCAGTCGGAGGGAAGGTAGCGGTGAACCTTAACGCGGGAAAGAACCTGGCAGGCGCCTTCCATCAGGCCAGGGCTGTGGTGATCGACACCGACTGCCTTGAAACTCTCCCTGACAGGGTGTTCTCAGACGGCATGGCAGAAGTCATCAAGTACGGGGCCATCGAGGATGCAGGACTCTTCCAAAGACTTTCCACCTTAGGCGGAAGGCCGGGAGTGATGTCGGAGATAGAGGATGTAGTGTACACCTGCGTAGACATCAAGAGAAGGATAGTCGAAGCTGACGAGAAGGATGAGGGCGGAAGGATGGTCCTTAACTTCGGGCACACTTTAGGTCACGCCTATGAGAAATCAGGCGGCTACTCAAGGTACACCCACGGCGAAGCTGTAGCGGCAGGAATGGTACTGATAGCAAAGATCGGAGAAGAGACAGGAATGACCAGGAAGGGCTGCACGGACCAGCTCAGAAGTATCATCAGGATGTACGGCCTCCCCGAATCGATCGACATCGGGCTTGAGGAGTACGCAAAGGCTGTCGGCGTTGACAAGAAGGCAGAAGGCAGCATGATAAACCTGATATTCATCGAGGATATAGGCAAGGCAGTCATAAGGAAAATGGATACAGGAAGCCTCATGGAGTTCATAGGGAGGGTTGAATGATGAAGCATATGATATTCGGGGAGAGCCACGGACCGGCAATCGGAGTGGTGCTTGAGGGAGTGAAGAGCGGCCTTGTCATTGACATGGGATTCATATCCGGTGAAATGGACAGAAGGAAACCTGGCCAGAATGACCTCTCTACTCCCAGGAAGGAAGCTGACTCAGTCAGGATCCTCTCCGGAGTATTCGAGGGCAGGGCTACCGGTACGCCTCTTTGCGGGATAATCGAGAACAGCGATACAAGGTCAGGGGACTACGAAGCCATGAAGGTCCTGGCAAGGCCTGGGCATGCCGACTATTCAGGCTATGTCAGGTATAATGGCTTCAACGACCACAGGGGCAGCGGCCATTTCTCAGGAAGGATAACGGCACCTCTTGTATTTGCGGGAGCAGTGGCAAAGCTTATGCTGAAGGAGTCCGGAGTGACCGTAAGGGCAAGGATCAGGGAGATCGCAGGCATCGAGGACATTCCTTCAAGGCTCACTGATGAGGACCCGTCCATACTTTTAGGAGTCGCAGGCAAGGGATTTCCAGTCATTGACGACGCAAGGGGCGAGCTCATGAAGGAAGCCATTAGGAAGGCGAAGGACGAGCATGACTCTGTAGGAGGGATAATCGAGTGCGTCGTAGACGGCCTTCCTGCAGGAAAAGGCACGCCGGGCAGGGACAGCGTTGAAAGCGTCTTGTCGCTTAACATGTTCGCTGTTCCGGCAGTGAAGGGTATTGAATTCGGCACAGGCTTCGACATGGCGAGGATGAAGGGAAGCATTGCAAACGACCCGTTCCAGTACAGGGACGGCAGGGTAATGACTACAACCAACAATAACGGCGGCATCAACGGCGGAATAACCAACGGCATGCCGGTTGTCTTCTCGGTCGTTATAAAGCCCACATCCTCCATAGGGCTTCCTCAGAAGACAATGAACATGAGGACGCTGGAGGATTCGGAGATCGCCATTGAAGGAAGGCACGACCCGTGCATAGTTCACAGGGCGGTACCTGTAATCGAGGCTGCGGCTGCACTTGCGATCTGCGAGGTGCTTGGACTTTAGGAGGTGGATGCATTGGATGAACTCAAGGCTATGCGAAGTGAAATAGATGAGATAGACGAAAAGCTTCTTGACCTCTATGCCAGGCGCATGGATGTTGCAAGGAGGATAGGGGAATACAAGAAGGCACGGGGTATGCAGGTCTTCGACCCGGAAAGGGAGAAGCTGCTCCTCGAGGAGAAGATAGCAAAGGTCAGGGGTACGGGACTTGAATCAGGTGCAACCAGGTTCTTCGAGCTGCTCATGAGCCACAGCAGGCACGAACAGCATATGCTGATGGGCCCTGGGGTGCATCCCGACTACAATGCTTACAGGTCTGCCATGGAAGCCATGAGGGACGAGGTCACTGACCCTTCTGTCGTATACCAGGGACAGCCCGGCGCCTACGGCGAGGAAGCATGCATAAGCTTCTTTGGAGATTCCGTAAGGAAGTCCAACGTCACTACCTTCGAGGATGTGTTCAAGGCACTTGACAGGGGTGATGCTTACTATGGCGTACTGCCCATAGAGAACAACTCAACGGGATCGATAGTACAGGTCTTCGACCTCATGTCGAAGTACAACTGCTACATGGTTGGTGAAAAGACCATAAGGATAGGGCACTGCCTCATGGCACCTGAGGGTGCAGCCCTGGATACGGTAACTGATGTCTATTCCCATGAGCAGGGCTTTCTCCAGTCAGAGGGTTTCCTTGCGAAGCACCCAGCCTGGCGTCGCAACATCATGGAAAATACGGCGGAGAGCGCCAAGAAGGTAGCTGAATCTAAGGATGTGTCCAAGGCTGCGATCGCCAGCAGGCGTGCAGCCGAGATATACGGACTTAAGGTCCTTGCAGAAGGGATAAATTCCAATGAGCACAATCACACAAGGTTCGTCATTGTGTCTAAGGCCATGGAATCAAGGGAGGGCAGCGACAAGATCAGCGTCATGTTCACCCTTAGACATGAGGTGGGGAGCCTTCACAGGATGCTATCCTGCTTCACATCAAGAGGACTGAACCTCCTTAAGATCGAATCAAGGCCTGTCGCCGGGAAGGGCTGGGAGTACAGGTTCTTCACTGACTTCACAGGAAGCCTTGCCTACGGGAACATGGATGATGTGGTGGCGGAGCTCATCGAGAACAGCGAAAGTTTCAGGATACTTGGAAGCTACAAGGCCGACGGGGGTGCCTGAAGAATATGAACATCATACTCATAGGTATGCCCGGCAGCGGGAAGACAACAATAGGGAAGAAACTTGCTGCAGCCCTCGGCATGGACTTCAGGGACCTGGACTGCATCATCGAGGAAGAGACAGGCAGGAGCATACCCGAAATATTCAGCGGATCAGGCGAGAGCCATTTCAGGGATATCGAGGAAGAGGTCTGCAGGAAAGCATCAGCCTTTGAAAATACAGTGATATCAACAGGCGGCGGTGCGGTACTCAGGCAGGGCGGAATTAGCCTTCTAAAGGCAAGCGGTAAGGTCTTGTTCCTTGACACTCCTGTTGACACCATAATCGGGCGGACTGATTTCTCCGGAAGACCTCTCCTGAAGGATGATTCCGGACGGATCAGGAGGCTCTATGAGGAGAGGATATCCCTATACAGGCACTATGCGGATATAGTCCTGGACAATTCAGGAAGTACGGACGAAACCTTGAAGAATGCTGTCAATATTCTTGACAGGGTATGAACAATTTGTATATAATCTTGTAAAAACATATACTTGACGCGGACATATGTCTGCTTATCGAGAGCGATGGAGGGAACTGGCCCTGTGAAATCCGGCAACCTGCCTTAAGGCGTGGTGCCAAATCCAGCGGTTATGGCCGGGAGATGAGAATGTCGTGATTTAACTCTGCCAACAGGCGGAGTTTTTTTATAATGATGCGCAAGTAAAAGGGAGAGGGGAACAAATGAAGATAAGAGACATGCTTGGAAAAGGAAACACTACGGTGTCTTTCGAGATATTTCCGCCAAAGACAACATATCCAATGGAGACCATATTCGAGACGCTTGAGAAGCTGAGGGACCTTTCCCCCGATTTCATATCAGTCACCTATGGTGCAGGCGGTTCATCACAGGGGCACACCGTGGAGATCGCATCGAGGGTGAAGAAGGATTTCGGTATTGAATCCATCGCCCACCTTACCTGCGTGACCTCGACGAAGGATACCATCCGCCAGATGCTGCAGGATATCAAAAACAGCGGGATAGAGAACATCCTTGCCCTTCGCGGTGACATACCGGATTCCTTCATGCAGGACAAGAACTGGAAGCCTGAATACAGGTATGCCTACGAGCTTATTGATGAGGTCAGGGATTTCGGTGGATTTTCAATAGGGGCCGCATGCTACCCAGAGGGACATGTAGAGACAAGGAACAAGGTCGATGACCTTAAGTACCTGAAGCAGAAGGTTGACCACGGAGTTGACTTCCTGGTCACACAGCTTTTCTTCGACAACGAGCTATTCTACCAGTTCAGGGAAAAGATGGACCTTGTGGG
>DIXH01000086.1:0-22324 GCA_002428605.1 Clostridiaceae bacterium UBA6085 | reverse complement strand
ATCGAGGGTGTCCACATATATACGATGAACAAGCCTGAGCCGACAAGAAGGATAATGGAGAGCATTTCAACAGTAAGGTATTCAGGGAAGAAGGAAGCATCAAGATGATAGCGGACCTCAGGGAAGCAGCAAGGTATCTTGGATACGGCGCTAACACTCCCGATGAAAAGACAATGGGAGAGATGCTTGAGATAACAGATGAGCTTGAAGCTTCAGCAAAAGGCAAATGGACCTATGGAAGCTACGACCTCGAATTTTCAGAGGATCACATCACTCTTTCAGGAACAGGTATAGAGCTCCGGGGAAGGAACATAAGGAGAATACTTGCAAATTCAAGGACAGCATACATAATGGCTTGTACCATAGGGCCGCAGGCAGAACGGATAATACAGCTGAAGAAGCTTCAATCCGCCACTTCAGGCATGATCGCCGATGCATGCGCGTCAGCTTTGGTGGAAGGCTACGCCGACCTTTGCCAGAAGGAGATAGAGGGCAACCTTAAGCCGAACCAGACCCTGACCTTCAGGTTTGCGCCGGGCTACGGGGATTTGCCTCTTGCCACTAACAAGATGATCCTTGAAGAGCTCAAGGCTGAAAAAAGGATCGGGATCCATCTCACTGAAACCATGCTTATGACTCCAAGAAAATCAATTGTCGCCATACTGGGGATCCTTGATGGAGAAGCTGAAAAAGAAAATGACCATAGCTGCGGCAATGAAAGCTGTGATGACTGCAGTCTGAAGGACGACTGCGCGTCAAGAAGACAGGAGAGTGCAACAAATGAGTAAACTTGAAAGACTTGGACAAGAAGTGCTCCTTTTTGACGGAGCCATGGGCACCATGCTCCAGGCCTACGGAATGAAGCCGGGACAGAATCCTGAGCTTCTTAACCTTGAAAAGCCTGAGCTTATAAGGAAGATACATGCAGAATATATAGAAGCCGGAGCCGACATCATAACAACAAACACCTTCGGGGCCAATTCCTACAAGCTCTATGAGACAGGTCATTCCACGGAGGAGGTCATCACAGCTGCCGTAGGAATCGCAAAGGCTGCCGCTGAAGGTACCGGTACCCTCGTCGCACTTGATATGGGGCCAATCGGACGAATGATGAAGCCTATCGGTCTCCTTGACTTCGAGGAAGCATATGACCTTTTCAGGGAGCAGGCAGTTGCGGGAGAAAAGGCGGGAGCCCACCTTATCCTCATTGAGACCATGTCTGACCTTGGAGAGATGAGGGCAGCTGTGCTCGCTGCAAAAGAGAATTCAAGTCTTCCCGTGTTTGCGACAATGACCTTCTCTGATGACGGCAATACCCTCACCGGAACCAGTCCTGAGATCATGGCAATGTCCCTTGACGCTTTGGGAGTTGATGCCCTGGGCGTCAACTGTTCCCTGGGCCCGCAGGAGCTCCTTCCAATAGTTGAAAGGGTCCTTTCAGCTACAAACACTCCTGTCATGGTTCAGGCAAATGCAGGGCTTCCCATAACAGAACACGGGGTTTCCAGGTATTCTGTGACCGCGGACGATTTCCTTGAGTCAGCAAGGCAGTTTGCAGACCTTGGAGTAGCTGTCATCGGAGGCTGCTGCGGGACAACTCCTCTTTATACCGCAAAGCTTTCAGAGGCAAGGCAAAGCTACAGGAAGCGTGAGCCAAAGGCCCTTATGAGATATGTCTGCTCCGCCCAGAGATCAGTCTGCCTTGACGGTAAGGTCACGCTCATCGGAGAGAGGATAAACCCTTCAGGCAACAAGGCACTCAAGGAGCAGTTCATGGCAGGCAACCCTCTTGCTGCAGTGAAGGTTGCCTTCGAGCAGGTCCAGAAGGGCGCTGAGGTCCTTGATGTCAACACGTCCCTGCCTCAGATAGACGAAGCAGGCTACATGACGCAGATAATCGACGGGATGAGCGGACTTATAGATGCACCGCTCCAGTTCGACTCCACCAAGCCTGAGGTCCTTGAAAAGGCCCTCAGGAGATATTCCGGAGTCGCAATAGTCAATTCTGTGAACGGCAAGCAGTCATCCATGGATTCCATATATCCGATAGTCAAGAAGTATGGAGCATTTGTAGTCGCGCTGTGCCTTGACGATGAAGGCATACCTGACGATGCCAAGGGCAGGACAAAGGTAGCAAAAAAGCTCATAGATGAAGCAAAGAAGTACGGGATAGATGAAGGAAGGCTCCTCATAGACTGCCTGGTGCTCACCGCATCAGCTCAGCAGAAAGCGGTTATGGAGACTCTTCACGCCATGAGATGGGTGAAGTCAGAGACCAGGGCCCTTACCACGCTGGGCCTAAGCAACGTATCCTTCGGTCTGCCCTTCAGGGCTCTGATCAACAGGACCTACTTTGCCATGGCACTTACCTCTGGTCTGGATACGGTCATCATCAATCCGGGGGCAGAGGGGATAGTGGACACACTTAAGGCCTTCAACGTGCTTGCTGGAATAGATGACGGGGCAGTGGACTACATAGCCTACAACAATCAGCTTAACCCTGTGAAGAAGGATGAACCTAAGAAGGAAGGAGCATCAAAGTCCTTCAGGGAAATGCTCCTGGAAGGCGATTCCAGGGGTATACTCGAGATCACCAGGTCACTTCTTGAAAAGGAGCCTCCGCTATCAGTCGTCGATGACCATATAGTGCCTGCTCTTGACGAGGTAGGAAGGCTTTTCGAGGAAAAGACAATATTCCTTCCTCAGCTCATAAGGGCGGCAGAGACTGCAGGAACAGCATTTGAGACAATAAGGGCGCGACTTACCGCCGGAAGCGAAAAGCTTGAGACCAAGGGTACCATCGTAATGGCAACTGTCCGTGGCGACATACACGACATAGGCAAGAACCTGGCAAGGGTACTCCTTGAGAACTACGGGTATGAGATAATTGACCTTGGGAAGGATGTGCCGACTGAAGCTATAGTCGAGACTGTAAAGGCAAGGAACATAAAGCTCGTAGGACTTTCAGCCCTCATGACAACCACAGTAACCTCAATGGAGGAGACGATACTGGCACTGAGGAAGGAAGTACCTGATGTCAAGGTATTCGTAGGCGGAGCTGTCCTTACCGAAAGCTACGCAAAGTCAATAGGAGCTGACTACTACTGCAAGGATGCCAGGGCAGGTGTGCTTGTGGCTCAGGAGGTATTTGTCAAACAGCAATAAGATTTGAAAGGATGGGAGACCATCCTTTTTTTCTTTCAATCCGATGTATTTCATAAATTGAGGTTATTGATGAAAGCTGGCAAAATGCCCCTTGAGGAGTGGATGTTAACTCAGAGTTAATAAAATGTCTGTTTTGCGCGATATCTGAAATTACTGTAAACCGTATGGAATATGAGCATTTACGTTCTGCCTGAAATCAAGTTCAAGTCAACCGATTCAGGAATTGCTGGTGATACTTTATCAAATCCGCCTGCCTGGAAGATGTGCACTGCTCGGAGTTTTGAAGTTTCTCAATAAATGATAGTACAGTTCAAATAATCTGAATATATGAATTGAGTGAATATTGTCAGTAGTTTGACAATATATTTGCGTATTGTTAACCTGAAACTATGGATCAAATTTACATAAATTGAGAGGAGGTATGGAAATGGTAGAGCAGGTGATCATGCCGAAACTTGGAATGATGGAAGCGGATATCAGGCTCAGCGAGTGGCTGGTAAAGGAAGGGGAGCTGGTAGCGGAGGACCAGGAGCTTTGCGAGGTGGAAAGCCAGAAGATAACGAATCAGGTGAAGGCCAAAGCAAACGGTACAGTGCTCAAGCTGCTTGTGGACGAAGGTGACGAGGTGCCTATCGGTACGGTGATTGCGCTGCTTGGCGAGCCCGGGGATGACATTTCAGAGTTTTTATAGGAAGGTCTTGAGATGATAGGTATAATCGCCAATCCGTCCTCAGGAAAGGACATAAGAAGGCTTGTTGCACAGGCTACGGTGTTCGACAATATGGAGAAGGTCAACATCATCCAGAGGATACTTTCAGTGATCCATGCTTCAGGGTTAAGGGAGATATGCGTCATGCCCGATGCATTCCAGATAGTTGATAAGGCATGCGAGCACCTCAGGAGGAGCATGAAGATAGATGTGGAGATCAGATATCTTGATATCCTTGTTGAGAATGACCAGGCAGATTCAACTAATGCAGCGAGGCTGCTGCGGGAAATGGGCGCATCCTGCATCATAACCCTCGGCGGTGACGGGACCAACAGGGCAGTAGCGAAGGCCTGCGGTGAAGTGCCGCTTATTCCTGTTTCAACTGGTACGAACAATGTCTTTCCAAGGATGATGGAGGGTACCCTGGCAGGCATGGCTGCAGTGGTTGCGGAAAGGGACATCAGAAAAGAGTGGCTAAAGATGTCGAAAAGGAAGTGCATCAAGGTATACAAGAACGGTATATTCACTGATATTTCCCTCGTGGATGCGGCAATAACCAGCGACCTCTATGTAGGTGCAAGAGCCTTGTACGACCCTTCCGCCATAAGCGAGCTGGTGGTAACAGTTGCAAAGCCAGACTGCCTTGGTATGTCTGCAATTGCAGGGAGCGTCCATCCTGTTGAGGAGACAGACCCCAACGGTGTTTATGTGGAGCTTGGTGAAAAAGGATCAGTAGAGACATGGGTCCCCATGGCTCCGGGAGTCATGAGCAAAATTGCGTTTCGGGAATACAGGGAAGTAGTCCCGTATGAAAGGATACTTGTAAAGGCCCTTGAGGGGATGGTCGCACTGGACGGTGAAAGGGAGGTGCCTTTCAACAAAGGTGACAGGATAGAGCTTGAACTAAGTCCTGACGGTCCGGTAGTCATCGATATCCACGAGACCCTCAAGGCGGCATCAGGCAGCGGTTTCTTCATTGAGTGCGGCGAAGGGTCGAAGGATGTTTTGGAAGGCTTCAGCTTCTACAGGCGCTGCGGGGAGGAGTCTCCCCGGGGTATTTGACTTGAATAGGAGGTAAGACTGTGAAAGTAGCAAATGAGGATCTCATAAAGCTGTATGGCGAAATGTGGCTGATCAGGCTCTTTGAAAAAAGGCTGTCTGACCTTTTCGCAAAGGGTGTCCTTCCCGGATTCATACACCTTGGGATAGGACAGGAGGCGTTCATGGCAGGAGCGCATTACAACATCAAGCCCGGTGACAGTGTAGGAACGAGCCACAGGGAGCATGGGCTCCTGCTTGGTCTCGGTATAAGCCCCAATGCTCTGATGGCTGAGCTCTACGGAAAAGCGACAGGTTCGAACAAAGGCAAGGGCGGATCAATGCACGCCTGCCTGCCTAAGAACGGAGCCCTTGGCTGCAATGGAATCCTTGGAGATGCGCAGACCATAATCAACGGATATGCATTCTCCCACAAATTCAGGAATGACGGTAACATTGCCATAACCATATTCGGTGACGGTGCTGCAAACAGGGGCGACGTCCATGAAGGGATGAACCTGGCAAGCGTACTTAACCTTCCGACGGTGTTCATCATAGTCAACAACGGTTATGGAATCTCAATGTCAAGCAAGGATTCTTCCAACATTCAGGATCTTTCGGCCAGGGCCCAGAGCTACGGTATGCCGGGGATATCCGCTGACGGAAATGATGTCCTTGCAGTAATAGAAGCAACTGGAGAAGCCTTCAAGAGGACCAGGGAAGGCGGAGGACCGTGCGTGCTTGAATTCAAGACCTACAGGCACCAGGGGCACTTCGAGGGTGACCCCGTAACCTACAGGCCTAAGGAAGAGTTTGAGATGTGGCTGAAGAAGGATCCGATCAAGAGACTGGAATCGATCATCCTTGAAAAGGGAATAGCCACTCCGGAGAAGCTTCTTGAGGTCAAGAACGAGCAGATTGCGGTTATAGATGCTGCCCAGAAGTTCGCGGAGGAAAGTCCGTATCCTGACATTTCCGAAACCTACACCGATGTGTACTTCGAGCTTGAAGGAGGTGCAGTGAGATGAGGGAAATAACTGTAGCACAGGCCATCAATGAGGCCCTTGCAGAGGAAATGGAAAGGAACCCGGAGGTTTTTGTGATCGGTGAGGATGTCGGAAAGTTCGGAGGCTGCTTCGGCGTAACTGCAGGACTCATACAGAGGTTCCCGAAACAGGTTATCGACTCCCCGATATCGGAAACAGCCATAATGGGACTGTCTACGGGAGCAGCTTACATGGGGATGAAGGCAGTGCCTGAGCTCATGTTCTCAGACTTCACCTCAGTCGCAGCAGACTACATAGTAAATCAGGCGACAAAATCAAGATACATGGCTGGCATGCAGGAGGAAGGCAAGGTCTGCGGAATGGTGCTGAGGGTTCCGAACGGAGCCGGAATAGCCGCTGCTGCCCAGCATTCGCAGTGCCTTGAAGCCCTGTTCATGAACATACCTGGTTTAAAGATCCTGATCCCGAGCACTCCTGCAGACTATAAGGGACTGCTTAAGACTGCAATAAGGGGCAATGACCCTGTCCTCTTCTACGAGCACAAGCTTCTCTACGGAGTCAAGGGACTTGTACCGGACGGCGATTACACGGTACCTATCTGCTCTGCGGATGTCAAGAGGGAAGGCACCGATGTGACCGTCATAGCTACTCAGATGATGCTCCACAAATCCCTGAGGGCAGCCGAGAAGCTGGCCAAGGAAGGCATAAGCGTTGAGGTTGTCGACCCAAGGAGCCTTAAGCCTCTTGACATAGGGACAATCGCAAAGTCAGTGGAGAAGACGGGAAGGGTAGTGCTTGTCAACGAGGCGCCATGCTTTGGAAATTCCGTCACTGAGATAGGACTTGAGATCGCAGAGCATGCGTTCAAGTTCATGAAGGCCGCTCCGGTAAGGGTCTGCGGACCTGACACACCAATACCGTTCTCTCCTGTCCTTGAAAAGGAATGGCTTGTCAACGAGGCTGACATCATTGCAGGGATAAGGAAAGCTCTCGGATAAAGCAGTAAATGGCAGTATTATCCGGAGACCATCGTGTCTCCGGATACAGCTGCGCTTCGGAGGAAATGGATATGTCAGAAGAAAGATACACTGACACAAAGGTCAGGGGATTAAGGAAGATAATCGCAGAAAGGATGTCAATAAGCGCCCATGAGAATGCGGCGATAATGCTCTCGAGGGCAGCAGATGTGACTGAGCTCATGGTTATCCATGAAAAAGCCAAGAAGGACGCAGAAGACAAGGGTGAAAAGGCGCCGTCTATAAACGACATGGTCCTTAAGGCAGCGGCGCTGGCCTTAAAGAAGCATCCTGCTCTGAACTCGACATTTGAGAACGGTATCGTAAGGACCTACGAGGATATCAATGTCAATATGGCAGTTGCCATACCAAACGGACTCATGACACCGGTCATAAGGAATGCAGATTCACTGACGGTGAATGAGATAATGGCAGTGACACGGGAGCTTACGGAGAAGGCAAGAAATGGTGCCCTTGCGGTTGAAGACATGGTCGGAGGAACCTTCACCGTAACCAATGTGGGAAAGATGAAGATAGAGGTGGCGACAGCAATCATCAATCCACCCCAGGTTGCCATCCTTTGCGTCGGGGCGGTGGTACCAAGGCTTGAAAGGATAGCCGGGGAGATTTGTGACCGGTTCAGGCTCTATCTCAGCCTTACGGTTGACCACAGGATAATCGACGGGTACCCTGCATCGCTTTATCTTGATACTGTATGCGAAATACTGGAGGATCCGGTTAGGATCGTGCAATAGGTCAAGCTTTCAATCATTTTACAGGAGGCATGCCAATGCTCAAGAGATACGTGATCGAAATTGGAATGGGTGCGGACCTTCATGGCGGTGACATGACAAAGGCAGCCATAAAGGCGGTAAAGGATGCTGTTTCAAGGTCCTGCCTGTGCGGTATTGAAGATATCCTGGAGAAGGACGTCCTTAAGATGCATGTCCATGTGAAGATTGGCTGCACCGACCCGGACAGGATAGACAAGGCGGCAGTGCTCAAGGCAGTGCCTGTCGGAAACAGGGAGATCGAGGTGGTGAAGGGTGGTCTGAATGCGCACGGGCTTCAGGTACCGGCATTCGGAGCAGGTGAGACGATCGAGATCGTACTTGCAGTCCTGACAGTTTCTGTGGAGATGTAAATAGAAATCTTGGTAAAATAGCCTTTCAGGGCCCTATAATGGGCTTTGGAAGGTTTTTTTCTTGAATTCGATTTTTTACCTTGTTCATTTTTTGAGACAATTGTCCTGAAAAATGGGTTTCTGGCAATCATCAAAATAGTATACGATTACATCATCATAAATCCTAAGGGGGATCAAGCAATGAAAAAAATACTGGCTCTTTGCCTATCCGTTATCACAGCAGCTTCACTTGCTGCATGCGGAAGCAAAACTGACACACCTGCAACTCCTACTTCGACAGCAGCACCGTCTGCAGCCTCGAAAAACCTGGTTATCTACTGTCCTCATCCTCTTGAATTCATAAATCCTCTTGTAAGCGAATTCGAGACACAGAGCGGAATAAAGGTTGAAGTCATAGCAGCGGGAACCGGAGAACTGCTGAAGAGGGTGGAGTCAGAGAAATCGAATCCCCTGGGAGACATATTCTGGGGCGGATCCCTTTCAACAATGAAGCCACAGATGGCTCTATTCGAGACATACACCTCGGCCAATGAAGGCTCAGTGCAGGAAGCGTTCAAGAACGTTGAAGGCTCACTGACAAGATTCACAGACATACCGAGTGTTCTCATGGTCAATACGGACCTTGTCGGAAGCATTGAGATCAAAGGGTATGAAGACCTTCTGAACCCTGAGCTCAAGGGAAAGATCGCATTTGCAGACCCTTCGAAATCATCTTCGTCATATGAACATCTCATAAACATGCTTTATGCAATGGGCAAAGGAGACCCTGACAAGGGCTGGGAATATGTTGAAAAGCTTGCTGAAAACCTTGACGGAAAGCTTCTCAGCGGTTCATCAGCTGTCTACAAGGGAGTCGCTGACGGTGAGTATGTAGTAGGACTTACCTTTGAAGAAGGCGGAGCCAAGTATGTCAAGGACGGAGCACCTGTTGAGCTTGTCTATATGGAAGAGGGAGTAATATCCAAGCCTGACGGAATCTATATCATAAACGGCGCAAAGAACATGGACAACGCAAAGAAGTTCATCGACTTCATAACAGGCAAGGAAGCACAGACAATAATAGTCGAGCAGCTCAACAGAAGGTCGGTAAGGACTGACGTACCTGCACCTGAGTACCTGACAAAGAAGGAAGACATCAATATCATATTCGATGAAGAGGCAGTCGTAACTGCAAACAAGTCCGAATGGCTCACAAAATTCAACGAGATATTCATAAGCAAATAAAAACTGGAATAAATGAGAACAGTAGAGCCCGCAACTTCTGTTGTGGGCTTGAATTCTAGGTTGGCAAAACTTACGAAGTTAGCTTGATAGCAATAAGGAGCAAAAGATATGAGCAACTCCATAAAGATCGACAGGGTAGTAAAGAAATATGGCGAGGCTGTGATAATACCGGACCTTTCGGTCGAGATAAGAAACGGTGAATTCTTCACTCTCCTGGGACCCTCAGGATGCGGAAAGACTACTTTACTGAGGATGATAGCAGGGTTTAATACCATCGAAGGCGGAGAAATAAGCTTTGATGATGTTGTCATCAACGACATAGCCGCACACAAGAGAAACATAGGGATGGTCTTCCAGAACTATGCCATATTTCCTCATCTCACAGTAAGGCAGAATGTTGAGTATGGCCTTAAGATAAGGAAGGTACCGAAGGCAGACATGAAGAAAAAGGTCGATGACATCCTTGATGTTGTAAGGATAAGCGAGATGCAGGACAGGCTTCCCGAAAGGCTTTCTGGAGGTCAGCAGCAGAGGGTCGCCCTCGCAAGGGCGATAGTCATACATCCAAGCGTCCTGCTGATGGATGAGCCTCTTTCAAACCTTGATGCGAAGCTGAGGATAGAAATGAGAGGTGCTATAAGGGAGGTGCAGGACAAGGTTGGTATAACTACAGTCTATGTCACCCATGACCAGGAAGAGGCACTGGCGATATCGGACAGGATAGCAGTCATGAATCTCGGTGTGATACAGCAGGTTGGCGCTCCGAAGGATATTTATACGAGGCCCTCAAATGTCTTCGTATCGACCTTCATAGGTCATTCGAACCTGTTCAGAGGCACAGTCGGACAGGACAACAAAGGCAAATATGTTGAGTTCCAAGACGGTTATCGTACATACATGGATAACCTCTCCGAAGAGTGCGAAAGTGGCATGAAGGTCATAATATCGGTGAGGCCTGAAGAATTCTCAATCGACAGCGAAGGCTTGAAGGTAAGGATAAAGGGAAGGACATTCCTTGGCAAGTACACGAACTATGAGCTTGATTTCAGGGAAGATATGATACTGCCGAACCAGCCGTCAATAGAGTATTCCCAGGATATAGGAATGGCTTCAGGAATATCATCAGTCGGGGATATGCTTACGCTTAAGCCAAATCCGAAGAAGATAAATGTGTTTAGTGAGGACGGCAATAGAAGCCTCATGAAGGAGGCCGGCGATGACTAAGCGTAAATTCAGGTTCGATTTCTGGACTGTAACAACGATCGTGATAGCTGTTCTCTTTGCAATATTCCTTGTGTATCCTCTGTTCTCATTGTTTGCCAGCGGATTCAAGGATCCCGAGACCCAGAAATTCACACTGGACAACTTCACCAGGTTCTTTACGAAGAAATACTACTACAGGACACTTGGCCACAGCTTCCTGGTTTCGACGTGCACGACACTCATAGCTGTAGCCATCGGAGCACCCATGGCCTATTTCACCACAGTCTATGAGCTTAAGGGAAAGGGACTTGTGGACGTACTGATCATAATCTCCATGCTTTCACCTCCGTTCATCGGTGCATACTCCTGGATAATGCTCGGAGGAAGGAACGGAATACTTACAAAGCTGCTTTCTTCAGTATTCGGCATAAAAGCACCGTCAATATACGGATTTGGCGGAATACTCTTGGTTCTTTCCCTGAAGCTATATCCGTACATCTACATGTATACCAAGGGAGCCCTCAAGAAGGTTGACGCGTCGCTGAGTGAAGCGGCAGAGAGCCTGGGATGCAGCGGAATAAGGAAGATATTCACTGTAGTTCTCCCGCTTGTCACTCCTACGATACTTGCAGGTTCACTCCTTGTGTTCATGAATTCACTTGCGGACTTCGGAACTCCCATGCTTATCGGTGAGGGCTATACGGTAATGCCTGTCCTCATATACAGTGAATTCATCTCAGAGACCGGAGGTCAGGCAAACTTTGCCGCGGCTCTGGCAGTCATCATGGTTATTATTACGGGGGCAATGTTCCTGGGACAGAAGTATGTCGTAAACAGGAAGTCCTTCACGATGAGCTCGCTGAGACCCATACAGGCGAAAAAGCTGAAGGGAATCGGAAGTCTTTTACTGCATGCCCCGATTTACATGATCGTGTTCCTTTCGGTAATTCCTCAGCTGACGGTAATATATACATCATTCAAGGCTACAAGGGGAGCCATGTTTGCAGAAGGCTTCTCTCTAGACAGCTACAGGACCATATTCAGGAACCTTGCAAAGCCCATACTTAACACTTATCTATATGGACTTGCGGCTATTGTTGTCATAATTTTCCTTGCCATGTTCATCGCATATCTCACGACAAGGAGAAAGAGCAAATTCACGAGCCTTATCGATTCAATGACTATGTTCCCGTACATCATACCTGGATCGGTGCTCGGAATAACGCTCCTTCTTGCGTTCAACGAAAGGCCATTTCTACTTAGCGGCACTGCCATCATAATCATTGTGGCATTCACCATCAGGAGGCTGCCATACACCTTAAGGTCAAGTGCAGCCATACTTTACCAGATAAGCCCAAGCATGGAGGAGGCTGCCATAAGCCTTGGCGATTCACCCTTGAAGACCTTCTTCAAGGTAACAGCTGTAATGATGCTTCCGGGAGTCATGTCCGGCGCCATACTAAGCTGGATAACAATAATAAATGAGCTTTCGGCATCAGTAATACTCTATACCGGCAGCACAAGGACCATGTCTGTTGCAATATATACGGAAGTTATACGGGCAAGCTACGGAACTGCTGCGGCACTTGCAAGCATACTGACGCTTACGACCGTGGCATCACTGATTCTGTTCTTCAAGGTTTCCGGTAAAAAGGAGATCAGTTTATGATAATCGGGATTGTGTAGTATAATTGTCTGGTCAGAGGCATTGGAAAGGAGGGGTTGCGATGGGAAAAGTAAAGCACAGCTATTTCAAGGACATAAGGAAAATGTTCTTCCTATATGCTATGGTTCCTGTCGCTCTCCTTACAATCGTAGGACTTGCTGCCTCCTGGTTTGCCTGGAAGCATGACCTGGAGAGGACGACACGAAGTGACAACGCAAAAATGGCAGCAAGCCTTGAAACAGCGGTGGAGTCATATTCCTCCGTGATCGAAAAGGTCTCGGAAGAGAGATATGTCCTTGACGGCATGACAGTGGACCAGCGCGTGTCCATATTCAGGGAGATATATGACATATCGAACAAACTGGACAGAAGAGGTTATCTATATGTATTCGACAGGCACATGGAAAGCGTCGTAAGCGGAACCTCTGAAATACCGAATTACCTGGATATGGGTAATTATCTTGACTGGGGCATATTCAGGTCCATGAGGAGCGATCCGGGAAAGGTACAGCTCAAGGTCGTGCGCGATGAAAATTCGGATTCCATGAAGCTGATACTTGGAAAAGCCATGGTATTTGACAATGAGGTATTGGGATTCGTGACCTTTGTAATGGACAGCATGCAATTCGGAATGGATATCGCAAGGCTCGAATCGCAGACCGTCATAGCTGATGAATACGGGTGGGTGCTTGCAGGAAATAGTTACAGTCTCCTTGACACCATGGAAAGATTCATAATAGAACCGGATTCCAAAGGGGTCTATGAGGACGAAATTGACAGATACTACATCGCATCGCAGAAGATACTTGATGGCAGGCTTATAGTGCATTCCATTTCATCAATGGGAAGCCAGACGAGGTTCTTTGAATCGATAGCTGCCCTTATTTCATTCATCTTCATAATGCTGATAGCCTTTGTGTACATCAGCACAAAGAACATGGCGGCCAAGAAGACCAAGGACCTCTACACTATAATCGGGGCGATGGAACAGGTACAAAGTGGTGACCTTGACTCGCATATTGACTCTGTCATAAGTGATGAATTCAAGGTTATAAGTGACTCCTACAACATGATGGTTGAAAGCCTCAGGGAACAGACCGAGAAGAACAAGGAGATGGGAAAGCTCGTGGCTGTATCTCAGTCCAGGCAGCTGCAGTCGCAGTTCAATCCGCATTTCCTGTTCAACACCCTTGAGAACATACGGTTCATGTCAAAGCTTGATCCCGATTCCGCCAGCAGGATGATATTGAATCTGTCTACACTACTCAGGTACAGCATTGATACCATTGAGGAAACTGTGACCTTCGAAAAGGATGCGGCCTATACTGAAAACTACATGAGCATAATGAAGGCAAGATTCAACGAAAGGTTCAGCTACACCATAGACATATCGGAAGAAGCAAAAGGATGCATTATCCCTAAGCTGATCATTCAGCCTATGATCGAGAATGCAGTCAAATATGGCTTTGGCGGCAGGGACTGCCTTGACGTTGCCATCAAAGGAGAAGTGTCGGAGGGACTGCTTAAGATCACCTGCGAGGACAATGGCACAGGGATGGATCAGGAGAATCTGATTGAAGTAAGGAATCTTCTCGAACAGCAGACCAACAGAAGCGGGCATTCAGGGCTATATAACATACACAGGCGGATACAGCTTGCTTATGGAACGGAATATGGGGTGGAGATATCCAGCGAAAAGGATAAGGGAACATTGCTGAGGGTCATTCTGCCTGCGAGGAGGGATGAACGGGTTGCTTAAGGTAATAATAGTTGAGGATGAGGATATCATAAGGAAAGGGCTCGTTTCAACTTTGGACTGGGTTGGAATGGACTGCATGGTCGTGGCAGATGCAAGGGATGGACTTGAAGGACTTGAACTGATCCTGGGACTTAAGCCGGATGTTGTGATAACGGACATAAAGATGCCAAGGCTCGATGGAATTGGAATGCTGAGGCAGGCTTCGTCTAAATTACGCTTCAAGAGCATAATCCTGACAAGCTACGCCGAATTCGAATACGCCAGGCAGGCGATCGAGCTTAAGGCCTGCGACTATCTTCTGAAGCCTGTGGATGAGGAGAAGGTCAGGACACTTATCGAAAGGGTGCATGAGGAGATCGAGATAGAAAGGTCAGCCGTAGTCGCCATGGAGAACGCGAAGAAGGACTCCTTTGACCTTGCAAAGTATATTCAGATGGACAAGTCAGAAAGCGGCTATGTGGCAGAGTCGATAAGAAGGATACAGAGCGACTACAGGGAAAAGATAAGCATCGAGAGCATAGCTGACGACCTTATGGTTTCCTCCAGCTACCTGACAAGGAAATTCAAGGAGGTCACTGGCCATAAGTTCCTGGACTTCCTGAATCTATTCAGAGTACAGCAGGCTGTGAAGCTTTTGTCGACAGGCAGATACAGGGTATATGAGATATCTGAAATGACAGGATTCACAGACTACAAGCACTTCTGTACGGTATTCAAGAGGTATACTTCAATGTCTCCTATGACATACATAAAGAAGAAAGGCATTCAATAAAGGAAGGTGACGAATGGGTAAATACAGTGGAACGCTCCTTTTGAGCGACCTTGACGGTACTCTGCTTGATAGCAGCGGAATTGTGTCTCAGAATAACAAAACGGCGATACGGGAGTTTACCGAAAATGGAGGCCTCTTCGGAGTAGCAACCGGCAGAAGCCATCAGAATTTCAGAAAATTCGTTGAGGGGGTCGAAATCAACGCGCCCTGCATACTATACAATGGCTGCGCCATTTATGACAGCGGGAAGGACAGCTTTCTGGATGCCGTCTATCTGCCGGTCGAGAAATTGAAGGGTTGGGTAGAGGATTGCCTCAGGTTCCACCCAGAGGTCATGATGCACATATATGCTCCTGACTCGTGCCATATCATATCCTCTGAAGAGAAGGGGAATCCGGTCATATTTTCTGACCATCAGCCTGCAAAGTATTCGGATTTCAAAGAAGTCCTTGATAAACCATGGCTTAAGGTCCTTGCCTATGGCAGGCACGATGAACTGAAGGACATCGAGGACAGGCTGCTTGAAATGGGGTTAAATGATGAAATCCATCATGTGTACTCTTCGGACGTGTACCTTGAGATACTCCCGAAATCAGCTACCAAAGGCTTCATGCTTGAGAGGCTCAGGGGTATTTTGGACAGGGGTATAAGGATATATGCAGTAGGGGACTACTTGAACGACCTTGAGATGATCGCTTCAGCAGATGTTGGAATCGCAATGGGAAATGCTGCAGAAAACGTCAAGGATATTGCCGATATTATAACTGTTTCAAATGATGAAAGCGCGATAGCTGAAATCATCAGGAACATCATATGAAAACAAGCCTGCCGCCTGCTAACTTCGAGCAGACGGCAGGCTTAAGTTTTACTTATTGAATCATCTGAAGTCAAGCTCTAGAGCCTTCTTCAGAGGCAGCCTGTCCGGATTCCTAAGATAAGGGTATCCGAAGAGGGTGGCTCCGCCAACCCATTCGTCATCACCTATTCCAAGGAGGCTGCGCATCCTTTGGTTCTTCCTGAGCGCCCTTGTTATGAAGCCGGCCCAGCAGGTTCCTATTCCCATCGAATGGGCTGAAAGCTCGAAGTAGGAAAGGGCTATCGGCGCATCCTCGTACCACTCATGTGATAATGGGACCAAAGCTACGACAAGCATGGGAGCACCTCTGAATACAGGGTCGAGCCCAGCTTTGATCTGGTCCTCCTGGACTGCATACCTCTTGTCGGTGATGATACCTGAATCAACCTTGAGGTTTTCCTCATACAGTCTCTTTAGCTCGGCCATGGTCTCTTTCTTCTGAACGACGATCCATCTCAGCGGCTGTTTGTTTGAAGCTGAAGGGGCGTACCTTGTCATGTCCATGAGCTTCTTCAGGGTCTCGTCTCCTATGATATCGCTCCGGAAGCTTCTTGTGCTCCTTCTGGTGCAGATAAGGCGCCTCGCTTCATCCTCTGACGGAAAGTCATAGGTTGAGAGGTCTGCAGCATCCTCCCACTTGTAGAAGGATAGGTTTGCAGCTTGGAACCTGCAGTTTATCACGCAGTGGCCGCAGCGTATGCAGTACCATTCCTCATCGGGAGAAACCTCAGGATATCCGTCTTCATCTGGCTTCACAATATATCTTGGACAGGCCTTCATGCAGTCACCGCAAAGCGTGCATTTGTCCCTGTCAGCATTAAAAAGCATCAGTCCACCATCCTTACTTTACCAGCAGCTTCTCTGCCCTTGGTGCCCTCAACATGCTTGCAGACGGCATTCCGGACCCGAGAAGAGGAGTCAGGTAATATTTGAAATCATTTGTCACATTGTTGCCCCTGGCATTGATGAATTCCGGAGGCATGAGCTTAGTAAGTCCTGCAACATCCTTGAGCCTTGAAAGCTGGTAGTCCACTGAATAGAAGCCGGTCCTGTGTATGGTTATCGACCCGTCAATATTATGCCATATTGCAAACTGCGCGGCCTTTTCACCTACCTCCCTGGCTTCCCTCTGGTCAACGTCGGAGACGCAGCCCAGGAATGACCTCTGCAGATATCCGAATGTGTCGGACCTGACCCTCTTTATGCCCAGGTTGTCCTTTACGAGCTTCGAAAGCAGGTCACCAAGCGCACCGGTACCAGAGAGCTGCAGGTTCCCGTGGGAATCGCGTTCCTTCTGCTCAAGCTTGGTGATTATGGGCACACCGAACTCGTCCTGGATCCCTTCAGATACTGCTATAACGCAGCGCCCGTACTTGTCGTATATGGACTTCACATCAGCAAGGAACTCTTCGGTCTTGAAGGCCCTCTCAGGGATATATACAAGATGCGGACCGTCATCCGGATACTTCTGTGCGATCGATGCGGCAGCGGTAAGGAAACCGGCGTTCCTGCCCATGACAACGCCTATATGTACTCCCGGCAGAGCCCTGTTGTCCAGGTTTATACCTATGAAGGCCTGTGCCACGAACTTGGCTGCAGAAGGGAAGCCCGGGGTGTGGTCGTTAAGTACCAGGTCATTGTCAATGGTCTTCGGAATGTGGATCGCCCTGAACTCGTAGTTGGACCTCTCAGCCTGCTCGTTTACTATCCTTACAGTATCTGCAGAATCATTTCCGCCGATATAGAAGAAGTACCTTACATCATGGGCCTTGAACACCTTGAATATCTCCTGGCAGTATGCCTCATCAGGCTTGTCCCTTGTAGAGAACAGGGCAGATGAAGGTGTTACAGCTACCCTCTCGAGATTGTTCGTAGTCTCCTGCGTTAGGTCAAGGAAATCCTCGTTGACTATTCCCTTTACCCCGTTTACAGCTCCGTATACCTTGGTTATCTGCTGGAATTTCCTTGATTCAAGGACAACTCCAACCAGGGACTGGTTGATTACTGCCGTAGGTCCTCCGCCCTGTGCTACTACTACTTTTCCTTCCAGCTTCATGCCGATCACTCCTCAAATGTTTCTTTCGTGCTATTCTAAACGTTTACTGTTTTTAGTAAATGATACCACAATTCCTCCGAAATCAAAATATCCTCAAGGCTCAGATGCTGGAAATGCTCAGGTTTGGAGCATTTCCAGCATCATAAGTGCAGGGTCTATTACCTTTATCGGGCTTTTATCAGCAAGCGCATCCCGAAACCATGAGAAATGGGTGCATCCCAGGACAAGTGCTTCACAGCCGGCGGTCTTGAAAAACCCAAGAAGGCCTGCCAGGTCGAATCCATCTACGATCTTACGAGGAGCCATTCCTGACTCGACGGCATCTACAAGCTCAAGAGCGCCCAAACCAATTACCCTGGTATCGCTTTTCCCTGATTGAAGGGCCTTTTCAATGCCGCAGGCGCTCTGGCTGTTCGCAGCGATGACCGCAAGTCTTCCGTAGCTCTTGCCGAGGTCCCTGTACACCATAAGTGGGGTTATCATCCTTACGCCCCTGACCCTTCCGATCTCCTCCATGTCGACTGCCGCTGAAATGGAGTTGCAGTACACAAAGACAGTGTCCATGCCCTTTGCCTTTATCTCATCTACCTTACCTTCAATGATCTTCCTGAGCCTTTCAGGGTACAGCACCTGAAGTATGCTCTGCTCTTCAGGTGTATCTGAGATAGGGAAGGAAACCGCCTCATATCCATGCTCTTCCAGCAGTGCCTTTCCCATTGACGTATCCACCGGAGTGCCTGCTATTACTGCTACCATGCCACCACTTCCAATCAAATAATATCTACCATTTTATCCCTTAAAGAAGATAAGGTACAGCCTTAAATCCATCTCATCGTTTACAATTTTCGTGCCAAGTGAGTCAAAATGCTCTATACTGATACTTAGGTAACACAGAGAAAGGAGTGCGCGTTGAAAAAAACGCGCGGCATGAGATGATTGACGACAGAAAATTTGCAGTACTTATCGACGCTGACAACGTATCGGCGAAGTACATAAAATTCATACTTGATGAGATTTCAAACTATGGAGTAGCAACCTACAAGAGGATATACGGTGACTGGACCAAACCTCAGGTTGCATCCTGGAAGGATGTCCTTCTTGAAAATTCAGTGACTCCGGTACAGCAGTACGGGTACACAGTAGGAAAGAATGCGACAGACTCAGCAATGATAATCGATGCCATGGACATCCTTTATTCGGGAAACGTGGACGGATACTGCATAGTATCCTCGGACAGCGACTTCACCAAGCTTTCGGCAAGGCTCCGGGAATCAGGAATGATGGTAGTCGGTATGGGGGAGAAGAAGACCCCAAAGCCCTTCATAGCCGCCTGCAACCAGTTCAAGTATCTTGACGTCCTGGCTGAATCAGAGAAGAAGGCCCTTGAGGAAGGGTCCATACAGGAATCCAAGGCAAAGCCAGTTGAGAGCAAGCCGGATACAAAGGCCGCAACAAACGGCAACAAGCCTCAGGAACAGACTGAGCCCGGAAAGTACATGACTGACATTAACCTCATCAAGGCCGCGATCATAAGGATGATGAACGAGGTAGATGCCGAGGACCAGAGCATGAACATGGGAGAGATCGGAAACAGGCTGGTCAAGAGATATCCGGACTTTGACGTCAGGAACTACGGGGACACCAAGCTTTCAAAGTTCCTCAAGAAGTTCGATTTCCTTGAGATACACCAGAAGGGCAAAGGCACATCAATGTGGGTGTCGCTCAAGTCTGATACACCGAAGGAGACTGAAGAGACACCAGCGCCTGAAGTGAAGAAAAAGAGACGGACCTACAAGGCAAAGCGCAGGATAGTGAAGATAGAGGACTAGGAGGGGAAGATGGAAACCACCATACATGTTTCGCTCGGCATTGATGAAGCCATTGAGATCCTTGATGATGCAGTGATAAACGGAAGCATCACGGGAGAGAAGCTCGACCACTACGAGGTAAGGTTTTCCGACAGAAGGGTAGTCGTAATGGTATACGAGAAGCACTTCTACAGGGTAGGGAACAGGCTCACCTTAACTGTAACGATCGATGATGCAGCCGGAGCTACACGGGTCCACTACATTGGCGGCGGCGGCGGTGAAGGTCTCTTCAGGTTTGACTGGGGCGCTTCTCAAAGCTTTGGAAAGATAGTTGAAGATAAGCTCAGGCCATACGAGACCTGGCTCTAAAGTTAAAAATCGATTAAAAGCCCCCGGAAATTCATTTCCGGGGGTATAGTTTTACTATGAACTATAATATTTATAAATTATAAGCAAATTGAGGGATATTGATGGAAATGAACGAATTCAAGGCGAAGCTGCTGCAGAGCACGAGAAAGCTCAATGAAGCCATGGACACATGCCTTGACAGGATGGGAACAAGAGAAGGCCTGACACCCAACCAGGCAAGGATAATATTGATAATGAGCATTGAAGGCTCTGCAACCATGGGCAGGATATCAGATTCGGCTTCAATAGCAGGAGGAAACCTGACGAACCTTTGCAAGGTCCTGGAGAATAAAGGTCTTGTTGAAAGGGCCAGGGATCCGGATGACGACAGGAAGGTGCTGATGAGGCTCACCGAATCTGGGACCGAAACCGCCACAAGGCTTGACATGTGGCTGACAGCGAAGCTCGAGGAAAGGCTGCCGGAATACTCCGGGGACCTGACTATAATGGCAGAAGCTCTTGAAAAGCTATCGGAAATTATAATTGAAATGACGAAGGAGAAAAACTGATGAAAGAGATTAAACCACCCAAAAAACCGCTTATGTTCTACTACAGCCTGGTGCTTCTCATCATGCTGCTGTTCAACACATTCGTAGTACCTGCAATAATGAACGCTTCTGTAAGCGAGGTAGATTATGGGACCTTCCTTTCCATGGTGGATGCAGGGTCCGTTAAGACAGTAGAGATCCAGGAAACTAAGATACTTTTCAGCGCACCCGATACCCAGGGTAAGGATGCAGTGTACATGACCGGCAGGATGGAGGACACAGGGCTCGTTGAAAGGCTTTACGCCAGGGGTGTAAGTTTCAGCAAGGTCATTCCGCAGGAGGCATCCCCGATCATGTCCTTCCTCCTCACATGGATACTACCCATAGGACTGTTCCTTTACCTTGGACAGAAGCTTTCCGGAAAGCTCAACCAGGGTGGCATGGGGAATGCAATGTCCTTTGGCAAGAGCAATGCGAAGGTATATGTCGAAGCCCAGACAGGCAAGACCTTCGCTGACGTGGCTGGTCAGGATGAGGCAAAGGATGCTCTAAGGGAGATCGTTGATTTTCTGCATGACCCCAAGAAGTATTCGGATATCGGAGCGAACATTCCCAAGGGAGCTCTCCTGGTAGGCCCTCCTGGAACCGGAAAGACCTTGCTTGCAAAGGCAGTGGCAGGAGAATCAAAGGTTCCCTTCTTCTCGATCTCAGGATCTGAGTTCGTCGAGATGTTCGTAGGCATGGGAGCCGCAAGGGTAAGGGACCTGTTCAAGCAGGCACAGGAAAAGGCACCCTGCATAGTCTTCATAGATGAGATAGACACAATAGGAAAGAGAAGGGATTCCGGCGGCATAGGCGGCAATGACGAGAGGGAACAGACGCTTAACCAGCTGCTTTCAGAGATGGACGGCTTTTCGGCTGACAAGGGGGTAGTCATACTGGCTGCAACAAACAGACCGGAGACACTGGACAAGGCACTCTTGAGGCCCGGACGCTTCGACAGGAGGATCCCCGTGGAGCTGCCTGACCTTGCAGGAAGGGAAGCGATACTCAAGGTCCATGCGAAAAAGATAAAGCTCGATGCCGGAGTTGACTTCAATGTGATCGCAAGAGCCACATCAGGAGCATCGGGAGCTGACCTTGCAAACATAATAAACGAAGGTGCCCTTAGAGCCGTGAAGCTCGGAAGGAAGACAGTCATACAGGAGGACCTTGAAGAGTCTGTAGAAGTCGTCATTGCAGGCTACCAGAGGAAGAATGCGGTGATCTCAATGAAGGACAAGCTGACAATATCCTACCACGAGATAGGGCACGCCCTTGTTGCAGCGATGCAGAAGGATTCGGCTCCAGTCCACAAGATAACGATAATCCCAAGGACATCAGGAGCGCTTGGATACACCATGCAGATCGACGATGTGGAGAAGGTGCTTCTCACGAAGGAGCAGGCTCTCGACAAGATCACAACCTACATGGGAGGACGTGCGGCTGAAGAGCTTATATTCGGTACTGTCACATCAGGTGCATCGAATGACATAGAGATGGCTACTAAGATCGCAAGGGCGATGGTCACACGGTACGGAATGAGCGAGACCTTCGATATGATGGCTCTGGAGACTGTGGTAAATCCTTATCTTGGAGGAGATACACAGCTAATGGTCTCTGCCGACACAGCGGCAAAGGTCGACCAGGAGATACTATCGATAATAAAGTCATGCCACAACAGGGCAAAGGAAATACTTGAAGAAAACAAGCAGAAGCTCCATGACCTGACAAAATTCCTCCTTGAGAAGGAGACCATAACAGGCGAGGAGTTCATGGAATTGCTTGCGGCTTAACAAAAGCGTCAACTAACCCTCGACTAAAGTCGAAGGCATGAAGGAGAAATCCCTAATGCCTGGTTGATTAGCCTGAGTGCTTCGGCACTACGTTGTCTTTGTCATAACACCCATGGACGTTCATCCTAATCCGTGGCTCTGTTGTCTGTGATTAAAAGTTCTCTTGGGTT
>DIXH01000073.1 GCA_002428605.1 Clostridiaceae bacterium UBA6085 | reverse complement strand
GCATCAGGGAATACAACCAGTTCAAGGTACTGAAGGCATTCCAGGATGAGAGGATCAGCGACTATCACTTCACGAATTCAACAGGCTACGGCTATGGGGATGTCGGAAGGGATACGCTGGACGTCCTTTATGCAAAGATATTCAAGGCAGAGGCTGCGCTTGTAAGGCCCCATTTCGTAAGCGGGACTCATGCCATTGCGGCAGCCCTCTATGGCGTGCTGAGGCCAGGAGACACCATGGTATCAGTATGCGGAAGACCCTATGACACACTGCACAGCATAATCGGGATAGCAGGGGATGAAGATACCGGGTCGCTTAAGGATTATGGAGTAGGCTATGTGGAGGTTCCTCTTAAGGAAGACAAGGTCGACGTTGAAGCAGTGCTCGATATCCTGCATAAGGATCCTTCGGTGAAGATGATACACATCCAGAGAAGCACAGGCTACGGATGGAGAAAGTCCATGAACATAGCTGAAATAGAGGAAGTAATAAGGCAGGTAAGGTCAGTAAGGGAAGATGTCGTGGTCTTCGTGGACAACTGCTATGGTGAATTCGTAGAGGAGAAGGAGCCGATCGAGGTAGGTGCTGACCTCGTTGCAGGATCGCTGATCAAGAACATCGGGGGCGGCATCGCACAGACCGGAGGATATGTTGTAGGAAGAAAGGACCTTGTTGAAAAGGCTTCATTCAGGCTTACCCTTCCGGGGATCGGCGGTGAAGCGGGTTCGACCTTCGGAGTCATGAGGAGCTTCTACCAGGGACTCTTCCTTGCTCCCCATACCACAATGGAAGCTGTGAAGACATCTGTCTACGCTGCAAAGCTATTGGAGCTTGCCGGCTTCGTCGTGCTGCCAAAGGCAGAAGACAAGAGGACTGACATAATCCAGGCAATAAGGTTTGGAGTGAAGGACAAGATGATTGAATTCGTAAAGGGCATCCAGTTCGGTGCGCCAATCGACTCATCTGCAGTCTGCGAGCCCTGGGACATGCCAGGCTATGAGGACCAGGTAATAATGGCGGCGGGAGCTTTCGTGCAGGGTGCCTCAATCGAGCTTTCCTGCGATGCTCCGATAAGGGAGCCATATATAGCTTACCTACAGGGGGGACTGACCTTCGACCATGGCAAGCTGGGAGTGCTCATTGCACTATCCAGGGTAGTCTCTTAGGATTGATAAAAATTTATTAAATATTTTAAAATTGATATAAAATTAACAATACTTGTGCTATGATAAAGCGGATGAGAAGCAAGGTCAGCCCTTCCTTCGAATCGGAAGCTATATGAAGTACTCACCCCAAGGGTCATCCGAGGGAGAAGGCGCAAGTAAACGGGTATATTCACCGCGCCATTTTTGTGCGCGGTTTTTTATTTTTCTGCGCCACGAATACAGAATAAAAATGTCAAAACTTTTGTCAGAGATTGAGGGGGCAGATCATGGAATCAAACATCAGGCTCATAAGAAAGCTGGAAATTAACCAGTCGCTTGATCATGAAGAGTTCGCAGCGCTTATAGGGACCTTTGACATGAAGGACCTGGAGTTTGCAAGTGAAAGGGCAAGGGCTGCGAGGGAAATTCACTACGGGAACAAGGTGTATATCCGAGGTCTTATTGAGCTTACAAGCTACTGCAGATGCGGCTGCCATTACTGCGGCCTCGGCAGAGACGTGAAGTCGGCTGAAAGGTACAGGCTTGATGCAGAGGAAGTGCTGGCCTGCTGCGAAAAGGGCTATTTCCTTGGATTCAGGACATTCGTCATCCAGGGAGGAGAGGATCCATATTACAGCGATGAGATGCTGTGTGACATGATAAGTCGGATCAAGGGTCGTTATCCTGAATGCGCAGTCACCCTTTCACTTGGAGAACGGTCAAGGGAAAGCTATGCGAAGCTTTTCGAGGCCGGTGCGGACAGGTATCTCCTGAGGCATGAGACCGCTGATGAAGGACATTATTCAATGCTCCATCCCGCTGGACAGACATTGAAGCAAAGGATGAGATGCCTGCTTAACCTTAAGGAGATCGGATTTCAGGTAGGCACAGGCTTCATGGCTGGGTCTCCGTGGCAGACTGCAGAATGCCTCGCGAAGGACATGCTGTTCATGAAGGCGCTTGACCCTGAGATGGTGGGCATTGGTCCGTTCATTCCACACCATGAGACCAGGTTCAGGGATGAGAAGCCGGGCAGCGTGGACCTTACGCTATTCATGGTTGCCCTGACGAGGCTGATGCTGCCTGAAGCCCTTATTCCGGCAACTACAGCACTTGGCACCCTTGACTCAAAAGGCAGGGAGAAAGGCATGCTTTCAGGTGCGAATGTAGTGATGCCGAACCTCTCCCCCATGGATGTCAGGAAGAAGTACCTCCTGTATGACAATAAGGCCTATACAGGAAGCGAGGCCGCTGAAAGCCTGAACAGCCTTAAAAAAAGCATGGGTGAAGCAGGCTTCGAGGTTGTTGTTGATCGTGGTGACCATATCGGAATGGTAGAGAAAGCTATGAGAGGAGAAATGCAGAATGTATGATGTAAGATCCATGAAAGCAGAAGAATTCATATCCCATGACGAAATACTTGAGACACTAAGATATGCTGAGGCGAACAAAGACAATGAAGAGGTAGTGGACAGCATAATCAGGAAGGCGAGGCTCAGGCAGGGAATTTCCCACAGGGAAGCCCTGGTGCTCCTGGACTGCACCCTGGATGACAGGAACCTGGAGATTACAGAGCTGGCAAAATCCATCAAACAGGACTTCTACGGGAACAGGATAGTAATGTTTGCGCCGCTGTACCTATCGAACTACTGCGTTAACGGGTGCGTGTACTGCCCCTATCACCGGAAGAACAGGAACATAGCAAGGAAGAAGCTCTCCCAGGAGGATATCATCTGTGAGGTCACAGCACTGCAGGACATGGGCCATAAGAGGCTGGTGCTGGAGACCGGTGAGGACCCGATAAACAGCCCCATAGAGTATGTCCTTGAAAGCATCAGGACAATCTACGGAGTACGGCACAAGAACGGTGCAATAAGAAGGGTCAACATAAACATCGCCGCCACTTCAGTCGAGAACTACAGGAGGCTTTCTGATGCAGGAATCGGCACATACATACTCTTCCAGGAGACGTATCATAAGGAAAGCTATGAAAGGCTCCATCCGACAGGACCGAAGCATAACTACAGGTATTATACCGAAGCCATGGACAGGGCGATGCAGGGAGGTATCGATGATATTGGACTGGGTGTCCTTTTTGGCCTTGAGCTGTACAGATACGAGCTTGCAGGCCTCATAATGCATGCGGAGCACCTTGAGGCGGCATTTGGAGTCGGTCCACATACCATCAGCGTACCGAGGATAAGGAATGCGGATGACATTGATGCGGGATCCTTCAGCAACGGCATAGATGATGATGTTTTCGCAAAGCTTGTATCAGTGATCAGAATAGCGGTACCCTACACCGGGATGATCGTTTCTACCAGGGAAAGTCAGGCCTGCAGGGAAAGGGTTCTTGAGCTCGGAGTGTCCCAGATAAGCGGAGGTTCGAGGACCAGTGTTGGCGGGTATATCCTGCCTGAGCCTGAAGATGAAAAATCTGAGCAGTTCGACGTAAGCGACAAGCGGACATTGGATGAAATAGTGAAATGGCTGATCGACAAGGGCCATATCCCAAGCTTCTGCACAGCGTGCTACAGGGAAGGAAGGACCGGCGACAGGTTCATGATGCTCCTCAAAAGCGGCCAGATCCAGAACTGCTGCCATCCCAATGC
>DIXH01000011.1 GCA_002428605.1 Clostridiaceae bacterium UBA6085 | reverse complement strand
CAATCGGCGTACTGTCGATGATCATAATATTCCAGCCGGAGATAAGGCGGGTACTTGAGCACATAGGAAGGTCCGCATTCACCGAAAGAGGAGTTCCAAGGCAGGATGAATCCATTGAGAAGGTAATCAGGGAAATCACAACTGCAGTGGACAGCCTTTCTGAATCCAAGACAGGAGCACTCATAGTCATCGAAAGGACTACAGGCCTCGGTGAGATTCTGGGCTCGGGTACCATTGTCGATGCAGTTGTTTCTGCAAGCCTTCTGGAGAACATATTCGTACCAAACACACCTCTCCATGACGGAGCCACTATCATAAGGATGAACAGGATACTGGCATCCGGATGCGTGCTTCCGCTAACGGGAAGCCAGGAGATCAGCAAGAAGCTGGGTACGAGGCACAGGGCGGCAATAGGCCTCAGCGAGGTTTCTGACGCGGTTGTGCTGGTTGTTTCGGAAGAAACAGGTACCATAAGTCTCGCAGTCAACGGAAAGCTTGTAAGGAACTACGACAGGGAAAGGCTTCAGGCCATATTAACAAAGATAATGAAGAAGGAGGAAGGTAAGGACGAGTCGATAAGAGGGAGGATCAGGGAATGGCTAAAAATAAAGAAAACGACATCCTGATAAAGATAATATCCCTCATCATGTCATTCGGCCTCTGGATATACCTCACGAACGTTGAAAACCCTACCAAGACAGTCAGGATAAATAATGTGGGGGTAAGGCTGGTCAATACGGAGAGCCTCTCTGACCAGTCACTTGTGCTCGTGCCAGGACAGACCATAACAGTCAACCTGTCGATCACAGGACCTGCATCTACAGTATACAGGGCACTTCCCACTGACTTCAGGGTGGAGGTGGACATGAGCGAGTATGACCTGGTGAAGGGCATTAACGAGCTGCCCATAGAGATCACCCTTTACCCGCAGAACGTGGACATCACAAAGAGCAGGGGACTTGAGGCCACTGTCCGGCTTGATGACCTTGTGGAGAAGGAAATCCAGGTAAGCAGCGAATATACTGTCAAGGCAGCTGAAGGCTACTTTGCCGCACCGTCATCGGTTACCCCGTCGACGGTGAAGATCAAGGGCCCCTCGGAGTATGTCGAGAAGGTAACAAAGATGATGATCAGGGGATCGAGCGAAGGCCTTACAGAAGACCTTAATCTGCCTGTTGACCTGGTTCCGGTGGATGAAGGCGGAAGCGTTGTCCAGTATGTGGAGGCGACACCAGAGGCTGCGCAGTTTACAGCTAAAGTCTACAGGACAAAGAGCGTAGCCCTTAATCCTGTAACTACAGGGACTATGAGTGAGGGGCTGAGCCTCATATCCCTAACTCCGGTCAAGCAGTCAATTGTCATAGCAGGTCCTGATGACCTGCTTGGTACAGTAGCAAGGATAGATACTGACAAGATAAACCTGAGGGGAATAACAGCCACAGGAAGCTTCCTGGTACCAATCTCAGTACCTGATGGAATCCATGTGGTTGACGGGGAGTCAAGCGTAGAGGTGGCAGCTGTTGTTGAGGTACAGGGAACAAAGGACCTCAAGGTAGAGGTAAAGACACTGAACCTTGGTGAAGGCCTGGAAGCTTCTGTAACTCCGGCAAGCGTTGACATATCGCTGCGCGGACCTCAGAGTGCCCTTGATGCGATCGCTGAAGGCAGTCTGTTCGCAGAGCTTGACCTTTCTGGTCTTGAAGCTGGCGGACACGAGCTTGTCCCAAAGGTAAGGCTTCCACAGGGGATCGTACTTGAGAAGCTGGAGCCTGAAAATGTGAGTGTAACGATAAGCATAACAGCAAACTGATGAAGAAGCCCGTAAGGGCTTTTTCTGTGGAGGAAATATGATAAGGATAAATTCAATCGGCCTTTCCCTGGATGAGCCATGGGAGGCATTAAGGTCAAAGGCGGCAAAGGCCCTGAGGCTGTCGCCTCAGGACATCTTGTCATTTCGGATACTCAAGGAATCCATAGATGCAAGGGGAAGCGAGGTCAGGCTTTCCTACAGCGTCATGGTTGAGACAAATGATGATGAGAGAGTGCTGCAAAGGGCGAGGAACAGGGACGCTTCACTTTATGTGGAGGAAACAAGGGTTACTGCAGTCTACGGGACGGAGGTCCTCGATGAAAGACCGGTCATTGTTGGCTTCGGACCTGCCGGGATATTCTGCGCCCTGACCCTTGCAAAGCACGGATATGAGCCAATGGTTATGGAACGCGGAGATGATGTGGATAAGAGGACTGCGGCTGTGGATGCATTCATGGCAGGGGGACCGCTTGACACTGAATCCAACATCCAGTTCGGTGAAGGCGGAGCAGGAGCATTCTCTGACGGAAAGCTTACCACAAGGATCAAGGACCAGAGGGTGAAGGAGGTATTGTCAGAGCTCATCGAGGCAGGTGCACCAGCTGAGATCGCATACCTGTCAAAGCCACATGTGGGAACTGACATACTGAAGAACGTGGTAAGGAACATGAGGAAAAAGATCGAATCACTCGGCGGGGAGATAGCCTTCAGACAGAAGCTTGAGGATATCGGAACAGATTGCGGAAGGGTCAGGTCAGCAAAAGTTTCAGGCAAGGACGTGCCTGCTCAGGCTCTTGTACTTGCCATAGGTCACAGCGCCAGGGACACCTATGAGATGCTGTTCAATAAAGGAATTGATATGGAGGCCAAATCCATGGCGGTGGGAGCCAGGGTTGAGAACCTTCAGGAGCTTATAGACAGCAACCAGTACGGGAAATGGGCAGGGCATGAAAGGCTCAGGGCATCGGAATACAAGCTTACAAGGAAGCTTTCAGACGGAAGGGGCGCCTACAGCTTCTGCATGTGCCCCGGAGGCTTCGTGGTACCCGCCGCCAGTGAAGACGGCAGGCTTGTTGTCAATGGGATGAGCTACCATGCAAGGGACGGCAGGAACGCCAATTCCGCAATTGTGGTTTCAGTCACTCCTGACGACTATGGAAGTCATCCTCTTGACGGAATAAGGTTCCAGAGGATGATAGAGGAGAAAGCCTTCAAGGCGGGTGGCGGAAACTACACCGCACCTGTTCAGCTGGTTTCTGACTTCATCGAAGGGAGGGTTTCCACATCGCTTGGTGCGGTAACTCCAACATACGTGCCAGCAGTAGGTTTCGCTGACATAGGCGGCATACTCCCAGATGCAGTTACAAGAGGTTTAAGGGAGGCTCTCACCGACTTCAACGTAAAGATAAAGGGATTCACCGAGAACGGTGCGGTTCTCACTGGTGTTGAAACAAGGACCTCAGCGCCTGTAAGGATAGTGAGAAGCTATGAGCTTCAGAGCATATCCTGCAGCGGGCTATACCTTGCAGGTGAAGGGGCGGGATATGCAGGCGGCATAGTTTCGGCTGCTGTTGACGGCATAAAGGCCGCTGAAAGCATAATGGCCAGGTACAGACCAAGGAGATAAGGGGGTCGGCAGTGCGATGCATTGCCGATTCCATTTTTTATTCTGGAAATATTAACAGATAGTCAAAATTTATTCTGAAAATATAGTGGGCATTTCCTGTTCCATATTGTAAAGGATTTTAGTAGAATGAGAATGTAAGAACAAACAGGGAGTGATATTGATTGAAATACGTATTGGTCATCAATCCCGGATCCACTTCCACGAAAGTGGCCATTTTCAGCAGCGAGTCCGTAGCGCTTTATTCGGACATCATAGAGCATGACCCGGCAATGCTTTCAGGCTTCGGGCATATCAGCGAGCAGCTTCCGGTGAGAAGGGAAGCCATATCCACATGGATCAGAGGAAAAGGACTTACTAAGGATGACTTTATTGCCATTGTCGGAAGGGGAGGCATAGTCAGGCCTATAAGGTGCGGAACCTACCTGGTGGATGATGCCCTTTTTGGAGACCTTAAGGATGCGAAGATCACAGAGCATGCATCTAACCTTGGCGGAATAATCGCGAAAGAGATGGCTGACTCTGCAGGGATTAATGCCTATATTGTCGACCCTGTGTCATGCGACGAGATGAACGAGCTTGCAAGGGTCACTGGATTTCCCGGAATCGAAAGAGGATCCCTAGCCCACTACCTGAACATCAAGGCAGTCGTGAGAAAGGTCTGCAGGGAGAAGGGCTATGACTTTTCAGGCGACAACTTCGTGGTTGCCCACCTTGGCAGCGGATTCTCCATAGGACCGGTTGAAGGCGGGAGACTCACTGATGTCAACAATGCCAACGAGGGAGGACCTCTCATGCCTGAGAGGAGCGGAACCCTTCCTTTATCTGGACTGGTAAGGCTTGCATACAGCGGCAAGTACGAGGAGAAGGAGCTTCTGAGGCTTCTCCAGAGGAAGTCAGGCCTACTGGCTCACCTTGGCACCAACGATGCAAGGAAGGTCGAGAAGATGATAGATGAGGGCGACGAGCATGCGAAGCTCATCTATGATGCCATGGGATACCATGTGGCCAAGGAGATAGGTGCGGCAGCTGCTGCACTCAAGGGCAGGGTGAAAGCCATTATCCTTACAGGAGGACTTGCCTACAGCGCATACATGACTTCCCTCATATCATCCTATGTGGGATTCCTTGGGCCTGTTGAGGTGGTCCCGGGAGAAGATGAGATGAGGGCGCTTTTTGAGGGTGCCAAGAGGGTGCTTGACGGCGAGGAGACACCGCTTAGCTATGAGGAGGAGATGATCAGGTGAAAAGCTTTGAAGAGATATATGAGAAAATAAGGGCAGGAAGCATGAAGACCGCAGCTGTTGCGGCTGCAGGGGATGATGCAGTACTGTCTGCGGTGGTAAAGGCAAAGGAGATTGGAATCTGCGATTCCATACTTGTGGGAGACGGGGAAAAGATACGTGAGATTGCAGAGGCTGAGGGCCTTGATGTTTCAGGCTTCCGTTTAATAGAAGAGAAGGACCCGAAGAAGGCTGCGTTAGTTGCAGCGTCCCTTGTCAGAAACGGCGAGGCGCATATGCTTATGAAGGGCCTGGTTGATACGGCAAGCCTTCTCAGGGCTGTCCTTGACAAGGAGAACGGCTTAAGAAAGGGCGACCTCATAAGCCATGTGGGAGTGTTCGAGATAAAGGGCTATGACAGGCTGCTTGTAGTCACCGATGCGGCATTTACCATAGCACCCACCCTGAAGGAGAAGAAGGCCATACTTGAGAATGCCGTGGACTTCATGCACAGCCTGGGAGTGGAGGTTCCTAAGGTAGCACCGATCTGCGCTGTTGAGGTAGTCAATGAGGCGATGCCTGCGACTCTCGATGCATCCATGCTTTCTAAGATGAACGAGAGAGGGCAGATAAAGGGGTGCATAGTTGACGGACCTCTTGCCCTTGACAATGCCATAAGCATCGAAGCTGCAGAGCATAAGGGCATAAAGGGTGAGGTAGCGGGACGCGCGGACATACTCCTAATGCCTAACATAGAGGCTGGAAACGTACTTTATAAGGCGTTCACATACACTGCCGAGTGCTATCTGGGAGCAATACTCCTTGGAGCAAAGGCTCCGGTCATACTCACCTCAAGGGCGGATTCCTTCGAATCAAAGGTTAACTCAATGGCGCTTGCTGCGATGCAGGCAATGGCACAGGAGGGCGTATTTTGAAGAAGCTTCTTATAATCAATCCGGGTTCAACATCAACAAAGATCGGGATATTCAATGACCTTACCGAGGAGAGCTCTGTCACCCTCAGGCATGACGCTAAGGAGATAGAGCAGTATCCTGACATATTCTCCCAGTACGGCTTCAGGGTGAAGGCCATTACCGATTACCTCGATGAGAAGGGTATACCTCTCGGATCCTTCGATGCCTTCGTGGGAAGGGGCGGACTGCTCAAACCAATCGAGAGCGGAACCTACAGGATAAGCGAGGAGATGCTTTCTGACCTTAAGTCAGGCGCTTATGGCCAGCATGCGTCGAATCTTGGTGGTGTCCTTGCGCATGAGCTTGCGAAAGAATCAGGAAAGGAAGCCTTCATTGCTGACCCTGTGGTAGTCGATGAGCTGCAGGAGGTAGCGAGGATCTCAGGAATGCCTGAGATCAGGAGGAGGAGCATATTCCATGCCTTGAACCAGAAGGCTGTGGCAAAGAGATATGCGAAGGAGACAGGCAGGGAATACGAGAGCCTGGACCTCATCGTCTGCCACATGGGCGGAGGTATATCTACAGGTGCGCACCACAGGGGAAGGGTCATAGATGTCAACAATGCCCTGGACGGTGAAGGTGCATTCTCCCCTGAAAGAAGCGGAGGACTGCCGGCAGGTCAGCTTGTCGACATGTGCTTCTCAGGAATGTACTCACAGCAGGAGATAAGGAAAAAGATAACAGGAAGAGGCGGACTTGTGGCCTATCTTGGGACCAATGACGCAAGGGCTGTGGATAACCTGGCGCAGTCAGGCGACAGGCAGGCAAGGCTCATATTCGATGCCATGGCTTACCAGGTGTCGAAGGATATCGCAGCAAATGCAGCTGTCCTCAAGGGAAGGGTCGATGCAATAATCCTTACAGGTGGCATAGCCTGGTCGAAGAGCATCGTTGAGATGATAAGGCAGAGTGTTGGCTTCATCGCCGATGTGGTGGTATACCCGGGAGAGGATGAGCTTCTTGCGCTTGCGGAAGCTGCATTAAGGGTCCTTGACGGTGAAGAAGAGGCAAAGACATATTGATTTCCATGGCGGGACACTTGTCCCGCCTTTTAATACAAAAAAATAATGTTTTAATGAAATTGTGATTTACATATATAATATTAGGAATTTGCTAAAATGAAGTTTGGTATTTTGCCAAATAGAAGATTTTAAGAATCGCAGCACATAAAATCGTAGGTATTTTGAGCTATTCATAATAAATATAAAAATTGGTCTTTGTAACCGTTTTAATGTAAAATTATAGGTGGAAAACATCCGGAATACGGATAAATATTAAAAAGGGTTGAAGAACTTGGAAAAGCTTATAATCATAACCGGGCACTTCGGCAGCGGCAAGTCTGAAATCGCCATGAACCTGTCGAAGAAGCTGAGGAAGGAAGGGGAAAAGGTAGTCCTTGTGGACATCGACATCGTGAATCCCTATTTCTGCATAAGGGATTTCAGGGATGAGCTGCAGGCGGAAGGGATCGAGCTGGTATCTGCCAGTCCGCACCTGTCCAACGCTGAGCTCATGGTAGTTCCTCGTCAGGTGTCGGGAGCCTTCTACAGGGAGGATTCCTGCGTGATCATGGACATCGGCGGAGACGATATGGGTGCTGTGGTCCTCGGACAGTACAATGCGCATCTGAAGGACAAGCCCTACGAGATGTATTTCGTTGTGAACACTTTAAGACCTCTTACGTCTGACGGAAGGTCAGTCCTGGAGTACATGGAAAGCATCGAGAGAAGCTCAAGGCTGAAGGTCACTAAGCTCATTTCAAACACCAACATGTCCTATGAGACCACAGCAGAGGACATAATATCCGGTGAGGAGAAGGTCTTTGAGATATCGGAAGCAACAGGGCTGCCGGTTGCCTACACAGTGGTGAGAAGAGACCTGGCAGATGAGGTCAGAGGAAGGATAAAGGGCGAGATCCTGCCCATAGACATATACATGAAGCCACCATGGCGATAATTAGGGAGGAGAGCAAATGCCAAAAGTAGTGTTCAGGGAAGAAAGGTGCAAGAGCTGCGGCCAGTGCGTAATAGCTTGTCCTGTGAAGATAATATCCTTCACGGAGAGGATCAACGAGAAGGGCTACAGGCCGGCGGGGATACCGGAGGAGCTCATGCAGAAGTGCATAGGATGCACATCATGCGGAAGAATGTGTCCAGATCTTTGCATCACAGTGTATAAATAGGGGGTGGGGAAATTGAGCGAGAAGGTTCTCATGAAAGGGAATGAAGCAATAGGTGAGGCTGCCATCAGAGCGAACTGCACGTGCTTCTTCGGATATCCGATTACTCCGCAGACTGAGGTCGCGGCATATATGGCAAGGAAGATGCCTCTTCTTGGAAGGGTGTTCCTGCAGGCTGAAAGTGAGGTTTCGGCCATAAACATGGTATACGGTGCGGCAGGTACCGGAGTAAGGTGCATGACAAGCTCGTCTTCACCTGGAATAAGCCTCAAGGCTGAAGGAATCTCATATCTTGCAGGAGCTGAGCTCCCGTGCCTCATCATAAACATCGTGAGAGGCGGCCCGGGTCTCGGAAGCATACAGCCAGCGCAGTCGGACTATTTCCAGGCTACAAAGGGCGGCGGACACGGGGACTACAACATGCCGGTATATGCTCCGGCATCGATACAGGAGATGGTAGACCTTATCCAGGAGGCCTTTGATGTTGCTGATGAGTACAAGTCCCCTGTAATGGTAATGGGTGACGGTATGCTTGGCCAGATGATGGAGCCTGTTGAATTCAAGGAAAGGACCACGACAAGGGTCCTTCCTGAAAAGACATGGGCTGCTAACGGCAGGAATGGCAGGGCTACCCATAATGTGGTGAATTCCCTTTACCTGAAGTCTGAAGAGCTTGAAGTGCATAACCACCATCTTCAGGCTAAGTTCAAAAAGATGAAGGAGAACGAGACAAGGTACGAATCGTTCAACACGGAAAATGCAGACCTGATCATGGTCGCTTATGGCACCACATCAAGGATATGCAAGAATGTAATAAAGATGGCGAAGGCTGAAGGCCTGAACCTTGGACTGATAAGGCCCATAACGCTCTGGCCGTTCCCTGTCAAGGCATTCACTGAGACAGTGAAGGACGTGAAGTACGGATACCTGAGCGTAGAGATGAGCGAAGGCCAGATGGTAGAGGACGTAAGGCTCTCTGTCGAGGGCCAGAAGCCTGTATACTTCTACGGAAGGTCTGGCGGCATGATTCCTGAGCCGAAGGACATCATGAAAAAAGTAAGAGAAATAACGGGGAGGGGATAACATGGAAAACCAGGAAATGAAGGTGCTTTTCAAGCCGACAACCGGCATGCTCGATGTTCCCACCCATTATTGCCCGGGCTGTACCCATGGCATCATCCACAGGCTTGTGGGAGAGGTGCTTGAGGAGCTTGATATCATTGACAAGACAATAGGAGTAGCTCCTGTCGGATGCTCCGTACTTGCATACGACTACTTTGCCTGCGACATGTTCGAGGCTGCCCACGGAAGGGCACCTGCTGTAGCTACAGGAATAAAGAGGGCAAATCCCGATAAGATAGTGTTCACCTACCAGGGAGACGGCGACCTTGCAGCAATCGGTACTGCTGAGGCAGTGCATATAGCAGCAAGAGGCGAGAAGATAGTAACCATTTTCGTAAACAACTGCATATACGGCATGACTGGCGGACAGATGGCTCCTACAACTCTTCCAGGTCAGGTCACTGAGACCTCGCCATATGGAAGGGATGTAAAGACCCAGGGGTTCCCCATAAGGTTCTCCGAGATGGTTGCTCAGCTTGACGGAGCACACTATGTCGAGAGAGTATCTGTAGACAAGGTGGCTGCAGTCGCGAAGGCCAAGAAGGCTATAAAGAAGGCCTTCGAGAATGCCATCGCAGGAAAGGGCTTCAATCTGATTGAAGTACTTTCAATATGCCCGACCAACTGGGGCCTCAGCACTGAGGAGAGCCTCAAGTGGCTCAGGGAGAATATGATTCCATACTATCCTCTTGGCGTTGTAAAGGATATGGATGCAGTCAAGGAGGTTGAAGCGAAATGACCTATGAGATACTTTTCGCCGGCTTCGGCGGTCAGGGTATAATGTCCATGGGAAAGTTCCTTGCTTATGGCGGAATGGATGACGGACTGCATGTATCATGGTGTCCATCCTACGGTCCAGAGATGAGGGGAGGAACAGCAAACTGTTCGGTAATCCTTTCTGACGATGATATCGGAGCTCCGGTGATCACAGAGCCTGATGTCCTTGTAGTCATGAACAGGCCTTCACTGGACAAGTTTGAGCATATCGTAAAGCCCGGCGGCCTCATCATCGTTGACAGCGACCTGGTAAACAGGGAAGTTGAAAGGAAGGATGTCACTGAAATAAGGATACCTTCCCAGACTATAGCTTCAGAAATAGGAGCCAAGACCATAGCCAACATGATACTCCTTGGAGCCGTGGTCGAGAAGATAGGTGTGATACCTATGGATGTCCTTCTGGCTTCACTTAAGGAGCATGGCAAGGAATCATTCTTCGAGATGAACAAGCTGGCAATAGAAAAGGGAATAGAGGCTGTAAGGAAGGAACTCGTTACAGCATAATGAAAAAGGAAGCCAACTTGGCTTCCTTTTTAGTTCATATGATTTTGTACTTAACAAACAGCGGAGCGATACAAACGACAATTGCTACCCAAAGCAGATAGATAGCTATTTCATATTCTATCCTGAGGGTCATGATCGGATTGAAGACTAGCAGCATGGGAATGGCAGTGGTGAAAAGGACCAACCCAATCCTCGACAGGAAGGTTATATCATGGGTGCTGCAGCAGCTTGAACAGCTTATTGGCTTGTACCCCCAGAGCAAGGACTTCTGTATGGCTTTCCACGTGAATTGCGTGGAGCATTTCTGACATTTCTGTATGGTTTCCACCTCCTCCAAAAGCACGATGAAACATATTGGATTTCAAGTATAGACACTTATATATATTATAGATTAGCTGCGAAAATAATCCAACTGAAATAAGGTTTAAAGAAAGTAGATAAGCATTTATAAAGTAAAATTATCTTAGAAACCAATTGTTAAGCCTTTATTTATTACGATGACATCGGAGCACCAGTAATCATAGAGCCTGATGTCCTTGTAGTGGTTACAGATCTTACCTATCAAAATTTAGCACATCATAAAACTCGGTGGTCTCTCCATTATATACTTGGACCTGATAAACAGGCATTTTGAAAGTAAGAATGTCACTTGAACTATGTTTCCTCACAACTATCGCTATGGAAATGGTGCTAAGATCATCACAAATATGATTCATCTGAATCTGGGTGGAGAAAAGGAGTAATCCCGATGGAGGTCCTTCTCGCGGCTCAAGATCCATTGCAAGGAATTATTCTTCAAGATGAACAAGCTGCTTATAGAAAAGTGAATAGAGGTGGTAAGGAAGGCGCTCATTACGCATAATGCGAAAGGAAGCCTGTGGATTCATTCACGCAATATTTTTCCTATAGTTCAAAATTCCTAAAGTCCTTTGTAATACTTCTCTATCAGTTTAGACATTAGATTTCTTCGTTCTACGAGAAAATCATCATAGTTGCTGAAATCCATATTTGAGATATTACAGGGAATGCAGTTTTCTGCTAAATTGTTTGCAAGAAGCACACTGTCTTTAATGTTGCCAAGCCCAACTTCGCCATTTTGGCACTGATTATGGACTTTTGCAAAGTATACATTTGGTGAGTCATCACTTATTGCTTTGTTGACTTGTGTGTCGAGATAGATATAGTTTGCAACCTGGTTATATTTTGTTCTAGTACTTTGTTAACTCTTAAACTGTGGATAAAGCCGCTTAAGCTTCACTCTGGCATCAGAAGTTGTAAACTGCCAGTCAACACCCTTTTGAATGCTGTTTCGTGTAATCTCCCACTCAGCAAGTTCAGTTCTTAGTGAGTTGATATTGTCGATTCTGCGGTCCAGGCATTGCTTGGTCATCACGCTTAATTCAATCTCAGCTATATTGAGCCAGCTACCGTGTTTGGGTGTATAGTGTATCTCCAACCGCTTGGCCAAGTTACGGGCAATCTCTGGAGGAAACGCTTCATAAAGCGAGGATATTGAATGGGTGTTCAGATTATCCATGACAAGACGAATTTTCTTGCATTCTGGATAGTCAACATCTAGTAATCGTTGGATTTGGTGAGCCCAATCAACCTTTGTCCTATGCTCCTTAGGCTCTGCATGACGCCATCCCGCCAATGCTTCAGTAAACAGGAAGATACAACAGGTACCGTTGCGGACATATTCATCATCTTCTCGTTTTGGTCGTCCACGTTTCATAGGTATGGGATTTCTGGTTTCACCAAGCAACTGATATGGCTTTTCATCCATACAAATAACCGGACATTCTGGATCGTATGGTTGCTGATAGACATCCAATACATCTTCCATGCATGCAACAAAGGCTGCATTTTGCTGTGGGGCTATGACCCAGCATTTTTTCAAGTGGGGTTTGAGTTCGTTTTTTTTAGGAGTTCCCCTACAGCAACATAGGAGATACTTTCTATAATTTCCAGCTCAACGGCCTTGTCGGCAAGAAGTCGAAGAGTCCACTTGCTTCGGCCTGATGGAGGGGCACTGCAGCTCAAGGCAATAATGTGTGCTTCTACATCACCTGTGATTTTGGCTGGTATTGGAGGAGTATCCCTCTTCTTCCTGCTGATAGCTGCATCTAATCCAGCTTCAGAGTATCGCTGTCGGATGTTGTGAACAGTCTGTTTTGACACATTAAAAATCTCTGCTGCTTCTGTTTCGCTCATTCGGCCTTTGGGGTTGTTTTCGTCAGTTGCCAGCAGGATATTTGCGTGCATGATTGATTTAGCTGTAGCACTACCCTTAGAAATCAGGTCTTGCAACTTTTTTCTGTCGGTTGCTGATAATCGCACATGATTCTTTACCATTGGCATGCTATTTTCGAGTAGACAGCTCGACTTTCACCTCACTTATACATATATTTGTTTATATTATTCGTGAGGTTCTGTCTCTGCCCCTCACAGAACCCGTCGTGCCCTATTAAGGCAACGGGCTCTTCATACAATCCTTA
>DIXH01000098.1 GCA_002428605.1 Clostridiaceae bacterium UBA6085 | reverse complement strand
TTAAGATGCTGCACCCCAAGAGAGTCCGTATAAAAATCATGGTCAGTAACAACAACCCCATTGACGTTAAGTAATTTTTTGCATAAAGTATTAGCAGAAGCCATCTGGTTATCCCTTTCGTGTATGTGTTTGGTCGCTTATACATTACTGGGAACTGGGTGGCTTTTCAATATTTACTTTTACTAGTGAACTGTGGTTCTACCCACAATGAATAACGAAGCCTCAAAAATGGAGGCTTAAAAAATGAAGAAGCAGCCTATGGCTGCTTCAATGAAAATAGGAAATTTCAGGATCGAAGACCTTAGCGCATAAGGCTAAGAAGTCCGAGCCTTTTTTGCCATTTCTCTCCAAGCTGGGATAATGTCTTGTCATCAAGTACCTCAAGCTTGCTGAAGGTCGTAAGGAACGCTACATCCTTTACCATGAAGGACATCACAAGGTCGGAAATCCTGCTGAGGAACTCCTCGCTGACCTTCCCCCGTATGCTCATCTCCTTGAGGTAACCCTCAAGGAATTCCCTTAGCTGAGGGTAGGCGAGGTAATTGAAGCCCTTTATCTCACTGAATTGAATCGCATTTGAAATATAGATCCTGGTTATATGGATGTTCTCAAAGTAGAAACGGTAGAAGCTTTCTACAATGACTTTAAGGTCAGATTCCAGGTCATCGAATGAAAGCCTGTGAAAAATGCTGTTGTAGCTTAATTCTGCCTTACTCCCGTATTTATCAAGAACATTGATATATAGGTCATGTTTGGTCTTGAACATCCTGAAAATGGTAGCTTCGCTTACATTTGCAGCTTTTGCGATCTCAAAGGTACTGGTCTCGTTGAAGCCCTGCCTTGAGAAAAGGAGAAGTGCAGCTTCTTCAATCTGGTCCTGAAGGGATCTTCTCATTGCTTCACCTCCCGTAACTTTGTCATAGCCAGGAAGTAAACCGTGGTTTCTTCCACCATGGCATCAAGCCTTGAGCTGAAGCCATCCTGGTCCCTGCTTGTAAGCAGCTCAAAGGTCTTGCTGAAGACATGGCTGGAAATCAGGTCCACAAGCGCATCAGCTTCAGCTTCCACCATAAGCCCCCTGCTCATTGATCCTGTGAGATAATGGCTGAAAAGCTCGTTCTGGTCAGAAAGAGCCCGTGAGATTTCTTCAAGGACGCTTTCCTTGACAAGAGACCTCTTGATAAGAAGCCTGAATGAAGGTATCAGCTCCAGGTCTACCTCAAACATCGTCTTTATCATTCTCTTCAAGTCATCATGCAGATTGCCGGTGTATTCGAAGATGTTGAATTCGATACCGATTGCCTTGTTTGCAAAATGCTCAATTGACGCATGGAAGAGCTTTTCCTTGGATTTGAAGTTCCGAAACAGTGTGCTCTCATTGATGTCGGCAGCCTTTGCGATATCAGCCGTAGCTGTGCCTTTGTAGCCCTTTTCCATGAACATGGGATATGCAGTTTCGATAAGCCTTGTCCAATTGTCACTCATATAATAACACCTTTCCGCTTTTTGATCGGTTCACCTATAATATACCATATTTGCGAGCAGACTCCACACAATGGCAAGCGATAGAAAACATTTCTGCACGTAATCGCTATCATTTATTTTTCAGCCATATTGACAACGTTTAACAGCAGAGCTAATATTGAAGTGACCACTTGCATAATTGAAGTATAAAACATGCAATCAAATAAGTAAATACATGCGCAAGATAAGGAGTGATATTTTTTGCAAATCAAAGGAATGATACGCAGCAATGTCTATTATGACTCTGTGTCACTGATGCAGATCTCAAGGGCAGTGGAAGAGCATCCGGGAGTGAGAAGCGCCATGGTCGGAATGGGTACGGACATGAACAAGGAGCTTCTTCAGACAGCCGGCCTGCTTTTCGATGAAGCCAGGGCTGCAAAGCCAAGTGACCTGATAATAGCCTTTGTTGCTGATGAAGGCACAAGTGAAGATGAGGTTCTTGCTCTTGTTGACAGAAAGCTGAACGAGAAGGCCAAGGATGAGAAGAAGGAGGATGCACCCCCTTCATCGCTTGGGTCGGCTATTAAGAGGCATCCTGAAATAAACATCTCGCTCATATCCCTGCCGGGTACCTATGCTGCGCAGGAAGCAAGAAAAGCTCTGAACAGAGGACTCCATGTAATGCTCTTTTCAGACAACATATCGGTTGGGGAGGAAATTTCCCTTAAGAAGCTAGCCCATGAAAAGGGACTTCTGATGATGGGACCGGATTGCGGTACCGCGATAATCAATGGAAAGGGTCTATGCTTCGCCAACAAGGTAAGGGAAGGCGGAATCGGAATCGCAGGTGCTTCAGGAACCGGAACCCAGGAGGTCAGCGTACTTATAGACCATATGGGTGGCGGAGTATCCCAGGTCCTTGGAACAGGCGGACGGGACCTTAGCCTGGAGGTCGGAGGCATCATGATGCTTGATTGCATCGATGCCCTTGACAAAGATCCATCCACTAAGGCAATAGTACTCATTTCCAAGCCACCTGTAGAATCAGTTGCCGCGAAGATACTTGAAAAGGCAGGAAGCTGCAGCAAGGATGTAGTGGTATGCTTCATCAACAGCACGGAAAAACCGGATGACGGAAGAATCCACTTTGCATCAACACTTGAGGAGGCAGCCAGAAAAGCGGTCATCCTTACAGAGGGAAATGCAGCCTTGCTGGCCGATGAATGGAACATTGAAGAGCTGCGTGGATTGTCAGAAAGGCTCCGGGCAAACGGACAGAAATATGTCAGGGGACTATATTGCGGAGGAACGCTGTGTGATGAGGCGGCAGCAATTTTCGGGAAAGTCCTTCCTGAGGATGTATACAGCAATGTCGGGAAGGTAAGGCAGCTTCCTGATGCATCGCATAGCATAGCACACAGCTTCGTTGACCTTGGTGACGACAAGTTCACCGTAGGTCGTCCGCATCCGATGATAGATCCTGACCTCAGGAACAAGAGGATAGTCTCTGAAGCCCTTGACCCGGAGACTGCGGTGGTATTGTTCGATGTGGAGCTTGGCTTCGGATCCCACAGGGATCCGGCAGGGGAAGCTGCCAGGGCAATCGCGAAAGCAAAATCCGCCCTTAAGGAATCCGGACGTGAAGTGCTGTTCATAGCATATGTGCTTGGAACAAGGGACGACCTTCAGGGATATGAGAAGCAGGTCAACCTGCTCAGGGAACAAGGGGTAATCGTCGCAAGCAGCAATGCAAGGGCAGCGAGACTTTCGCTCGAACTTACAGGAGGTGCCAGATAGATGGGTGCGATAAATGAACTTTTTTCAAAAGACCTTATGCCGGTGAACCTCGGCATGGACATGTTCAGGGAGGACCTTGAAGCGCAGGGGACACCTGCAGTTCAGGTGAAGTGGAATCCACCGGCCGGAGGAGACCACAGGCTTATGGAGGCACTCTCGAAAATAGGCGACAGCGAGGCGGTAGACAGGGCTAATGACAGGACCATAGAGATCATGATGACTTCAAAGCTTATGCTCACAGGAGTATCCAGGGCTATTGACGTGGTTCCCGGGATGACCGATAAGACTATACTTCATGCCGGACCACCCATAAGATATGAGGACATGCCGGGACCGATGAAGGGAGCCGTCATAGGGGCCCTTATATATGAGGGGCTGGCGGATGGACCTGAAGCTGCGGCGGAGCTGGCTGTATCAGGAGAGATAACCTACTCACCATGCCATGACCACCAGATGGTCGGCGCAATGACTGGAGTAACCTCAGCGCACATGCTTGTCCATGTAGTCAAGAACGAGACCTACGGAAACTATGCATTCTCGACAGTCCATGAAGGATCCGGATATACGGTACAGAGGTACGGGTCCTGGGATGAGGGCGTAATACGAAGGCTGAAGTGGCTGGACAGCGAGTTCAGGCCGGTATTGAACGATGCACTTGCAAGGGCTGGAGGGATCGATGCAGGAGCGACAATATCGCAGGCACTCCATATGTCAGACGAATGCCATAACAGGAACAAGGCATCAAGCGTGCTCTTCTACAAGCAGATACTTCCGCATCTCCTGAGGTCCGAATATGACAAGGAGACTATACTCAGGGTATCTGAGTTCATAAATGGAAACGAGCATTACCATCTGTCCATTACCATGGCAGCGAGCAAGGCACAGCTGGATGCTGCGACAGGAGTTGAAAACAGCACTATCGTTACGGCACTTGCAAGAAACGGAAAGGACTTCGGGATAAAGGTAAGCGGAATGGGAAAGGACAAGTGGTTCACGGGACCGGCACAGCTTGTCGACGGACTGTTCTTCCCTGGATTCAGCCAGGCGGACTCAACTCCCGACATGGGTGACTCGGCGATTTCTGAAACTGCAGGCCTGGGAGGATTCTCCCTGGGCAACGCACCTGCCATAGTCCAGTTCGTAGGCGGGACGGTTTCCGATGCAATGTCATATGTCAAGAAGATGTACGAGATAACATGGAGCGAAAACAGGAACTATACCATACCATTCCTGAATTTCAGAGGTACTCCGGCGGGAGTTGACATAAGGAAGGTCATCGAGACCGGAATACTTCCCATAATAACGACGGGCATAGCCCATAAGGAAAGGGGAAGGGGACAGATAGGAGCAGGCATAGCAAATCCTCCGATGGAATGCTTTGAGAAGGCAATTCTGGAATTCGCGGAGAAATTCGATTCATAGTCATACTTTACAAGGTAATCAGCTGCCGGAAATGCCGGCAGCTAATATAAAAAAAGGAGTACAAAAATGACAAAGTCAAAGGGTAAGATCAAGCTCAGCACATGGATGATAATTGCCTCGGCTCTGGGAATAATATGCGGACTGCTCTTCGGAAAGACCATGGGGAACATCAAGTTCCTGGGGGACATATTCCTGAGGCTAATGCAGATGTCAGTGGTGTTCCTCGTCATGGGAGCCATAACTGAAGCAATTGGAAGCCTTGACATGCATGATATCGGCAAGCTTGGCGGAAAGACGATCGCACTATTTGTAGCATCTACTCTATTCGCTTCATTCGTAGGAGTCATATTGTCACTCATAATCAAGCCGGGCGTAGGTGTCACCGGTGTTGAAGGCGCGGCCTTCACAGGTACTCTTCCTGAAGGCAACCCGCTTAATCTTCTTGTTAATTTCTTCCCGAAGAACATCGTTGAGTCGATGTCTACAGGAAGCATCCTCCAGATAATCGTATTCTCAATATTCCTCGGTCTTGCACTGTCTATGCTGAAGGGAAATTCAAGCGCACAGGCGGTATTCGGATTCATCAAGGACTTCAATGTAATTATTATGCAGATAGTAAAGATAGTAATGAACTTTGCGCCTATAGGAATATTCGCTCTTGTGGCTTCGCTGACAGGAACCTCAGGAATAAATATGCTCATGGCGCTCGGCAAATTCCTCATCGCCCTTACTGTCGGATGCATCGCGGTTCTCCTTCTCATGGTCGGTATCGTGTCAGCATATGGAAGACTCAATCCATACAGGCTGCTGAAGAAGCTCAACAATACAATAATAGTAGCTATAACCACGACTTCATCGGCAGTTTCACTTCCTGTGCAGATGGAGGATTCAGAACTCAGGATTGGAGTCAGCAGAAGGGTTTCAAGGCTTGTAAATCCCCTTGGAATGAACCTCAACAGCCATGGACTGGCTATTACGGTCGCAGTTGCCTGCATTACCGTTGCCCAGTTCTTTGGGATCGAGATGAACTTCACTAACTATATCATGATAGGAGTCATGTCCACCCTCGCTACATTTGCCAACCTTGCTGTTCCTGGAGGTGCCCTGGTCACAATGGCAATAGGCTTCTCCATGACAGGCCTTCCGCTAGAAGGTGTTGCGATAATGGCTGGTGTTGACTGGTTTGCAGGAATAATCAGGACACTTCTCAACGTGGTTGATGATGTTCTTATTGCGGTAATCGTCGCCATAAGCGAAAATGAACTGGACAGGGACATTTTCAACTCAGACGAGTCTCCAAAGGCAGAGTCTGTGGCCTGACACAATAGGAAGTGCTGAGGGTATGACGGCACTTCTCCAGGATATGTCCGGGAGGTGTGGTATTGAAAAAAATCAGTTTCAGCATCCAGATATTGATAGCATCTGCGCTTGGAATACTTGCCGGAATCATATTTGGCAGCAGGATGGGCAATGTTAGCTTTTTGGGAACCATATTCCTGAGGCTCATCCAGATGTCAGTCGTTCTGCTGGTTATGTCAGCCATAATTGAATCCGTGGGCTCGATTGAGCCCGCGGACCTTGGCAAGATCGGAATCAAGGCACTTGTGTTGTTTGTGATAACTACAGTTATCAGTGCCGTTATGGGCGTACTAATGGTAAACGTCATAAAGCCTGGTGTCGGCATAACAGGTGTACTTCCAGGGAAATATGAAGGTCAGATATTCAGCATCAGCATACCTCAGCTGATCACGGAGTTCTTCCCGAAGAACGTAATGCAGTCCATGGCAGAGGGCAATATGGTGCAGGTCATCGTGTTCTCCATATTCTTCGGGCTGGCAATTTCGCTGACAAGGCATAGCGAGGGATCCAAAAGGGTATATGCTCTCGTAGTGGACTTCGGGAAAGTGATAATGGAGATCATAAAGATAGTAATGAAGTTCGCGCCGATAGGAGTGTTCGCGCTTCTTGGCAGCATTACAGGAACGATTGGCATAGGGGTCATTGTGCCACTGGTAAAGTTCCTTGCAGCGACCTTCATCACATGCTTCGTAATACTCATGTTCAATCTTGGCATAGTATCGGCATATGCGAGGATAAATCCAATAAAAGTGCTATACAAGCTTAAAAATACGATAATAGTATCAATAGCGACTACATCTTCTGCCATTTCACTCCCTGTGCAAATGGATGACTGCGAGAATAAGCTGGGCATAAGCCCGAGGATATCAAGGCTTGTAAATTCTCTGGCAATGTCACTTAACAGCGACGGGCTTGCGGTGACGATAGCCATATCGTGCCTCATGATCGCGCAGTTTTACGGCATAGAGCTCAGCCTTCAGCAGCAGATAGTGATAGTCGCAGTTTCGACACTGTCGACACTGGGTAACCTTCTGGTTCCGGGGGGAGCCCTGGTTGCCGTGTCAATAGCTCTCAACATGACCGGACTGCCCCTTGAAGGGATTGCACTCATAGCTGGAGTGGACTGGTTTGCGGGTATAGCCAGGACATTCCTCAACGTCGTAGATGATGTACTATGCACTTTTTTCATAGCGGTAAGCGAGAAGGAGTTCGACAGGGATATTTTTGACAGAAACACTTAATTTAATATGGAGGATAATTTTGGGAAAGAAGATAGTTATTGCTCTGGGGGGAAATGCACTCGGAAACAGTGTCAGTGAACAGCTGGCGCAGGTATCTGAAGCTGCGGTTTCGATAGCGAACCTTATTGAAGCTGGAAATGACCTTGTGATAACCCATGGGAACGGGCCGCAGGTCGGGATGATACATAAGGGGCTGAATCACTCATACTCTGAAGGTGTGATTGGTACTGAAATGCCTTTCGCAGAGTGCTCGGCGCTCAGCGGAGGCTACATCGGATATCATATACAGAACGCACTGCTCAATGAATTCAAGAAAAGAGGCCTGGAAAAACAGGTCGCAACTGTCATAACACAGGTGGTTGTCGACCCGGAAGACCCGGCATTTAGGAATCCGTCCAAACCGATAGGGGAGTTCATATCCTTTGAAGAATCTGAAAGGATAGTAAAGGAAAAAGGATATGTGTTCGTGGAGGATTCTGGTAGAGGATACAGAAGGGTAGTACCTTCACCTCAACCTGTCGACATAGTGGAGATCGAGGCAATCAGGAAGCTTTCCGATGAAGGCATGGTAGTGATAGCATGCGGAGGAGGAGGGATACCTGTCATTGCGGGTGATGGAGGCTATAAAGGCGTAGATGCGGTAATTGACAAGGATGCCACCTCCAATCTTCTTGCGGAGCTGCTTGATTCGAATGTACTCATGGTGCTTACGGCAGTGGACAATGTGGCCATCAACTTCAACAAGCCTGATATGCGGAAGCTCCAGAGGGTGTCAAGGACAGACCTTGAGAAGTATGTACTTGAAGGACATTTCGCCAAGGGCTCCATGCTTCCGAAGGTGCAGGCTGCCATAGGCTTTGTCAGGAACAGGCTTGGCAGGGAGGCTGTCATAACCTCACTTGAAAACTCAGCGCTGGCAATGGCTGAAGGAAATGGTACCATAGTATACGAGGCAGCGCTTTAGCTCTAATCATGAAATAATGCTAGAAGTACAGTAAGGACCTGTGGTGATGACCACAGGTCCTTACTGTCAGTTCACCTATGCTTTTTTAGAAGGGTTCCCCAGGATACCTTGTCCTTCCCGAACTTGTCCCGTATATCGTCTATAGCCTTCTGTATCTTTTCCTCTTTGTCGTCAGAAGGAAATGATTCATCAGCAAGTGTCGAGAAAAGGTCCAACTGGATTTCAGACTGGACGTCAAATCCGGATAGGCTGATGCCAACGAGCCGGACCGGTTTCCGTGAATCCCAGTTTTTTTCAAGCAGCTCGCTGCCGCATGCGAAAATCCTCTTGGAAATGTCAGTGGAAGGTATAGTCATCTGCCTTGTAATGGTAGTGAAGTTGCTGTATTTTATTGTGATCTGGACCGTGTGACCGCTTTTACCGTTCTTTCTTGCGGTTGCAGATATTTCATCAGACAGCCTCATAAGGATCTGTCTGGCCTTATCGATATCGGTAATGTCCTCGGACAGGGTTACTGATTTGCCGATTGACTTCATGTCCTCATGGTGCCGGGGGGTTACAATATCACAGTCTATCCCATTGGCATGGTCGTGCATGACCTTGCCTGACTTTCCGAACTTTCTTATAAGCGAGGCTTCATCTGCTGAAGCAAGCTCCCCAATTGTCCTTATTCCAATTTCTGATAGCTGCTCTTCCGTCTTTTTTCCAATTCCGTACATTTCCCTTACAGGGAGGGGCCACAGCCTTGACTTGAAGTCATTGCCATGGAGCCTTGTAATTCCTAATGGTTTCTTCAGTTCAGAGGCCATTTTGGCAAGAAACTTGTTTTCTGCAATTCCTATGGAACACCATAAGCCCAGTGTTTCCCTTATATCACTCATTATGAGGCCAGCAGCCCGGACCGGGTCACCAAAATGCTCTTCCATACCTGTCATATCCAGCCATGCTTCATCGATACTGTTCTGCTCCAACACAGGAGAGTAGTGGGAGAGAATATCCATGACCTTGTTTGACATTTCACTGTAGAACCTGTGGTCCGGAGGGACGGCAACAAGCTCCGGGCAAAGCCTCAGTGCCTGGTTCAGAGGCATGGCAGTCTTAACGCCGCAGGCTCGTGCATCATAATTGGCTGCGAGGATTATACCGGTTCTCTTCTTCGGATCGCCTGCGACAGCTGAAGGCTTACCTAGAAGATCTTTATTTCTGGTCATCTCGCAGGTGACGAAAAAGGCGTTCATGTCCACAAGAAAGATGACCCTATCAACTTTTACCAATTTCATCCCTCCGTCTGTTTTGATCTTCAATTGGATTCTAACATCTTATTGGAATTTCCAAAATATGAAAAATCTAAAATTAATTTCTGTGATAACGATTTAATTGTGGAAAAAATATTTTAATCTATTGTCCAGTGCACATGTTTTTGTTAATATATTAACGTTGCAATTGGTATTTATTATTTGGAGGGAAATAATCAATGAAAAGAATGCTCAAGACAATATTGGTTTGCCTTGCGTTGGTTACTATGGTAGCCGGAACTGCAGCCTGCGGATCCAAGAAAGCTGAAGGCAAGTTCAATCCTGGAACTTACGAAGGTACAGCAAAGGGCCATGGCGGAGATGTTAAGGCGAAGGTTACCGTTACAGCGGACAAGATAACCGAAATCGTCATAGATGCACCAAATGAGACAGAGGGCATAGGTTCAGGCGCTGCCAAGGTTGTAATTGAAAACATCATGAACAGCCAGAATCTTGCTGTAGATACAGTAAGCGGGGCTACTGTTTCAAGTACTGCGATGATCGCTGCCATTACGGCTGCACTTGAAAAGGCTGGCGCGGATATAGAGGCTCTTAAGAAAGCTACTGCCGCTGCACCTGCTGCGAAGCAGGAAGACCTTTCTACTGACATCGTAATAATCGGAGCAGGCGGAGCAGGAATGTCTGCAGCGGTTGAAGCCGCTTCAGCCGGCAAGAAGGTAATAATTGTTGAGAAGATGCCGATCGTAGGCGGAAACACGACAAGGGCAACTGGCGGAATGAACGCTGCTGAGACTTCGATACAGGCAGCAGCAGGAATCGCAGACACAAAAGAAACCTTCTACAACGACACAATGAAGGGCGGAAAGGAAAAGAACGATCCTGCGCTTCTTCAGACAATGGTAGATAATGCTGCTGCTGCAGTTGACTGGATAAACGAGCTCGGCGGTGACCTCAAGAGGGTAACTCTCTCAGGTGGCGCTACAAACCCGAGGATACATACACCTGTAGACGGTTCTGCAGTAGGACCTGTTGTAGTCAAGGTCCTTTCAGCAAAGCTTGAGGCCCTCAAGGTTGAGATAATGCTCAATACAGAGGCTACAAAGATAATTACCAAGGACGGAGCAGCTGTCGGTATCGAAGCTAAGGATGCAAACGGCAATCCTTTCAAGATCGAGGCCAAGGCTGTAATCATAGCTACAGGCGGATTCGGAGCCAACAGTGAAATGGTTGAAGGCTTCAGGCCTGACCTTGTTGGGTTCTCAACAACCAACCATAAGGGTGCGACAGGAGACGGAATCGTAATGGCGCAGGCGGTCGGAGCTGACCTGACTGACATCGGCGAGATACAGATACATCCTACTACCGACCCTGAGACAGGGTACATGTTCACTGAAGGACTCAGGGGTGACGGTGCCATCCTTATAAACGCGGAAGGAAAGAGGTTCACAGATGAGCTTCTCACAAGGGACGTCGTATCTGCGAACATACTAAAGCAGACTGAAGGAATAGCATACCTCATAACCAATGAAGAGATGAGGGCTGAGAATGCTTCACTTGCAGGTTATGTAAAGAAGGGATACGCAGTTGAGGCTGCAACCCTTGCAGACCTTGCCAAGGAGCTTGGAATAGAGGCCGCTGTGCTTGAAGAGACCATGGCTACATATGCCGAGGCAGTCAAATCAGGAACGGATGCTGAGTTCAACAGGACTCATCTTACAAAGTCACTCGAAGAGGGACCATACTTTGCACTGAAGGTCACACCTGGTATCCACCATACAATGGGCGGACTCAAGATAGATACCACAACTCACGTGATAGGAACAGACGGAAAGGCGATTGTCGGACTGTATGCTGCAGGCGAGGTTGTAGGTGGAGTTCACGGAGCTAACAGGATAGGCGGAAATGCAGTAACTGACATCATAGTATTCGGCAAGATAGCTGGAAAGATAGCTGCGGAAGAAATGAAATAATCAATTGGACCAGCTTAAGCTGTGAGATTAGCTCACAAAGTTAAGCTGGTCCTTTCATTTGAAGTTTCAGTTCTTGATAAGCAGATTTCTTAATCGTCAGATAATATGAGTATCTTATCTCCCGGATGTACGGTTCCGCCCTTAGCGACCTTGCAGTAGGAACCATGCATATGCATACCGCAGTTGCCCTCCCTTTGAAATACCGGGCATTCAGGGTGGCATTCCTTGCCGGACTTTGTGATTTCAAGTATTCCATCACCTATTGCCAGTCTTGTTCCGACCGGTGCATTCAGATAATCAACACCTCTTGTCAGAAGGTTCTCTGCAAACCTAACGGTGCAGAAGCCATCCTTCCTTTCTTCCTGTCTGTACAGCCTGGAAGCCTCGTCGAAAAGGCTGATTTCTCTGCCTGCCTTACCGCCGAACACATCGCCCTCTATCCCAAACCCTTCAACCAATACTGCTTCATCTGCAGCTTCTGCAGGTATGCCTCGTGCCCTCTTTATCCTCACTTCTACAAGTTCCACCTTATGCATGCCTCCTAAGCTCTTTTTCTTGAGTATATCATCATTATGACAAGGGTGCACAATAGTGTTTCATTAAATAAGATTAAAGCAGGAAATTACTAAATATTTTTGAGATTCACTAAAATCAATGAAGGAAATATTTGCATGTTTAGTTGCTGATTCCTAAAAATAATTTAGATATACAGAAAAATAATGAGAATATTGCATTAAAACGTAGTTGTAAACGTTTAACTTAGTTAATTGATTAACGTGATAACGTTGACATGTGAAAATGCCTCAAGTATAATTTGAATCGTACTTAGGAAAGCATATGCAGCCCTGTCTTAAGACCAAAAAACATATCCAGCATAATTGAAGTCCGGGAAAACAGCGCCTGTGAAGAAAACGTTTACGGAGCTTAACTGACCTGGATAAAACCTGGGGCATTTGAAAATGCAGGATTAATATTGGATTCAAAAATATCGGATTAGGAGTGTTAATAATGGGTCAAGTCCATGTTTTACCTGTCATCATACTGGTAGTCTACATGACCATGATGTTCTCCATTGGTTACCTGACAAATAAGTTCTTCATAAAGACAAGCACAGACTATATGCTTGCCGGAAGAAGAATGGGCGTGCTTATGATAGCGAGCTCACTTTCAGCAAACAACATCGGCGGAGGAAGCACAACAGGAGTTGCGGCCAAAGCATTTGCAGGATGGGGAATGAGTGCGGCCTGGTATGTACTTGCTGCAGCGATAGCAATGATACCTCTTGCATTCTTTGCTCCAAAGATAAGAAAGACCATGGCGGTCACGATCCCTGAAGTTGTAAACCGAAGATTCGGTGATGCAGCAGGTACCTTCACAGCGATCCTTAACGTGCTTTCACTGTTTTTCCTCACATCTTCACAGATACTTGCTGCAGCGACGGTAATAAGCGCCATAACCGGCATACCACTCAACGTAGCGATACTTATAAGCGGAATCATTATAATTGCTTACACAAGCCTTGGCGGAATGTTCGCTGATGCGCTTGCAGACGTAGTCCAGTTCTTCATCATATTCTTCGGATTGCTGATTGCTCTTCCTTTCATAATAGAAGGAGCTGGCGGATGGGAAGCTGTATCAAATATGCTTCCACCGGTAGAACTGAACTTCTTCAAGATCGGACTTCCGACAATACTCGGACTCATATTCAACTACTTCTGCACATTCCTGTCAGGACCTGAAATGGTAAGCCGTTTCGCATCCGCACAGGATGAGAAGACTGCCCAGAAGGCAGCCGTACTTTCAGCGGTTATGATGGCGATGCTTGCCTTCATACCTACACTGATCGGACTTATAGCCCTTGCTGAAAATCCGGGCCTTGATGGCGGAAAGGGTACTTCAGCTCTCATGTATGCGACAACGAACTATGCACCGAGCTTCGTAACGGGCCTCGTATCAGCTGCGATAGTCGCTGCAACGACCTCAAGCGCCGATTCGAACCTGCTCTGTGCCTCGACAATACTCGTAAAGGACATCTATCAGAGATACTTCAATCCTGATGTTGAAGATAGAAAGCTCATAACGATAACTAGACTGAGCAATGCGGTGATATGCATGGTGTCGATGGGAATTGCCCTCTTCAAGATAAACCTGATAACCCTCAACCTGTTTGCATTCGCACTCAGGACGGCAGGACCCTTCGCGGCATATGCACTGGGCATGGTAGTGCCAAAGGCAACCAAGAATTCAGGAATCGTATCTATAGTTGTCGGATCTATAGCGGTAGTCTCCTGGCAGCTCCTTGGAGGACCGTTCAAGATACTTCCAATAGTATTCGGAAGCTTCTGTGGTGTAATTACATTCTTCCTAGTAACCAACATAGAGCTTAAGATGGGTAAGCCATCAGCACCGTCGGCATTCCTTGAATAAGGAATTGGAAAGCTATACCTAAACACAAATACCATACCGGGATGGCTGAATGGCTGTCCCGGTACTAATTTTACCAATGATTCAAAGCAATTTTCTTATGGTCTATTTACAAATTATAATAATTATTAAATAATAAGTAATATCAAATATATTAAAAGGGGAGAAAAGCATGAAAAAATTTGTATGCACAATATGTGGATATATCCACGAAGGGGATATGCCGCCAGAACAGTGTCCGATATGCAAAGCACCGGCTGCTAAGTTCATCGAGCAGTCGGGAGACCTGTCATTCGCTGACGAGCACGTGATTGGAGTGGCACAGGGAGTTGATGAGAGGATAGTTGAAGGACTGAGGGCCAACTTCATGGGCGAGTGCACAGAAGTCGGAATGTACCTTGCGATGTCCAGACAGGCAGACAGGGAAGGATTCCCTGAGATAGCCGAAGCGTATAAGAGGATAGCCTTTGAGGAGGCGGAGCATGCTGCAAAGTTTGCAGAGCTTCTGGGAGAAGTTGTGGCCGCAGATACCAGGAAGAACCTCCAGGTAAGGGTAGATGCTGAACATGGCGCATGCCAGGGCAAAAAGGATCTCGCGACACTTGCAAAGCAGCTTAATCTTGATGCGATCCATGACACAGTACATGAGATGTGCAAGGATGAGGCCAGACACGGCAAGGCCTTCAAGGGGCTGCTCGACAGGCATTTTGCAAAATAGAAGTTTAAAACGAGGACATGGCATGAAAGCCATGTCCTCGTTAATTTTTGGGGATCATCATAATGTCTTAGACCATTCGGAAGTCCGGGTTTTGCTTATCGCGAAAATCGGTTCAGGGTTACAGCTATTAGTATATCCAGCAAACACGCAAAATCCACGAACATTGTTAAGAATATGAATATTAAGCGTACGGAAAAACTGAAGACTTTAGCATATTTTGATGGAAAAATGACGTGACAAGGCACATCTAAACGATTACATAAAATAAATGGATAAATTGTAAAGATTACGAACAAAAAGACTTGCACGGGCTTTATCATTCGCATAAAATAAAGTCAGGGTCATATTGATATTGCAGGTGGTGCACGGGGAGCGCTATTGAAACACAATCGAAGATAAATATGAATCTGCACTTTTTTCAGTCATCTGAACTGACGGTATCTAACTTATAAGGAGGAAAACATGAAAAAGATAATCAGCATGATTTCAACACTGGCACTTGTACTTTCATTCACCGCTGCCTGCGGTACCAAGACAACCCCGACAACACCCAGCACTACAGTAGCGCCTACAACAGCGCCATCCGCTACAACCGGAGGTAAGTTTGCCGCAATCGCCAAGGGCGATATCAAGGTAGGCGTAATCCATATAGGTAACCCTGCAGACGGCTCAGGCTATACCTACGCACATGACCAGGGAATAGTTGCAATGCAGAAGGAACTGGGACTTGCAGACAGCCAGATAATAAGAAAGAACAATGTTAATGACACTGACCCTACAGCTACTGAAACGGCGGTACGTGAGTGCATAGAAGAAGGCGCCAACGTGATCTTCGCTACAAGCTGGGGATATATGGACACTATGGAAGCTCTTGCCAAAGAGTATCCTGAGATAATCTTCTCACACGGTACTGGCTACAAGAGCAACGGAACCAACATGAACAACTATTTCGGCAGGATCTACCAGGCAAGATATCTTTCAGGTATAGTCGCCGGAATGAAGACTGAGTCTAACCTGATCGGATTTGTCGCTGCAATGGGACAGGACAACTCAGAGGTTACCGGAGGAATCAACGCATTTGCAATGGGTGTATACTCAGTGAATCCTGATGCCAAGGTATACGTAAAGGTTACAAACAGCTGGTACTCACCAAGCGAGGAGACAAATGCCGCAAAGGCACTTCTTGCTGAAGGCTGCGATGTCATAGCACAGCATGTCGATACTCCAAACCCTCAGCTTGAGGCTGAAAAGGCAGGAGCATTCGGAATCGGATACAATTCAGACATGTCCAAGGATGCTCCAAAGGCTACACTCACATCTGCCGTATGGAACTGGGGTGCATACTACACCTGGGCTGTTGAGAAGCTTATCGACGGGACCTGGGACGGTGAAAACTACTATGGCGGAATGAAGGAAGAGATGGTAGACATTTCTCCTCTCAATGAAAGCATAGTTGCACCAGGAACAAAGGAAGCGGTCGATAAGGCAAGGGCAAGCATACTTGACGGTACATTCAACGTATTTGACGGTGTGATCGAGACAAATGACGGCAAGACAGTCGGAGAAGCTGGGAAGACTCTTGATGATGGAACCATAACCGGAAAGATCAACTGGTACTTCAAGACCGTTACATTGAAATAACGAAGCAGGCAAAGTAAGGGGTGGGTCATCTCTCTGGTTTTCGGATACGAAATGAGATGGTCTGCCCCATAATTCTTTTCATCGCCAAATCACAGAACTGGCAATAATAGCCAGGGGTCAGAAAGATGGGAGAAAGTATGACAAAAGCAAGTGAAACTAATTATGCAATCGAACTTAAGGGGATAACGAAGACCTTCGGAAGCGTGGTAGCTAACAGCGACATCAACCTTACAGTCAAATACGGAGAGATACTCGCTCTTTTGGGTGAGAACGGCTCTGGAAAGACAACACTGATGAATATGCTGTCAGGGATCTACTATCCGGACAAGGGCTCTATTTCTGTTGCGGGAAAAGAGGTATCAATCAGCTCGCCGACAGATGCTATAGAGCTGGGCATAGGCATGATACACCAGCATTTCAAGCTTGTTGAAGTATTCAGTGCCATGGACAACATTGTGATTGGAACAAAGGAGAAGCACCTGAAGCGGAAGGTCCTTAAGGACAAGATAGTAGGGATCAGTGAAAGGTTCGGACTTGAGATAGATCCTGAGAACAAAGTATACAACATGTCGGTAAGCGAAAAGCAGACAGTCGAGATAATGAAGGTTCTCTATCGCGGAGCTGAGATCCTGATACTGGATGAGCCGACTGCGGTTCTAACTCCTCAGGAAACTGAAAAGCTGTTTGCCATACTTAGAAGGATGAAGGAACAGGGTAGCGCCATCATCATAATAACCCACAAGCTGAACGAGGTAATGGCAATAAGCGACAGAGTGGCTATTCTGAGGAAGGGCCACCATGTGGCTACTGTCATGACTGCTGAAACAAATGAGAAGCAGCTTACCGAGCTTATGGTTGGAAGACCTGTAAGCCTTGAGATCAACCGGCCTGAGACAGTGGACAGGAAGCCTGTCCTTAAGGTCCTTGACCTGTCAGTTGAGAATGAGCACGGAAACCTGGGGCTCAGGAATGTGAGCTTCAGCCTGAGGAGCGGTGAGATCCTTGGTGTTGCGGGAATAGCCGGCAGCGGGCAGAAGGAGCTATGTGAATCTATCGCCGGTCTTGTGGATATCAAGGAAGGGGCTGTCCTCTATAACAAGAAGAACATAATCGGAATGAGTCCTGATGAGATCATAGACCTTGGCATAAGCATGAGCTTTGTTCCTGAGGACCGACTTGGCATGGGCCTTGTAGGTTCCATGGGTATGGTCGAGAACATGATGCTTAAATCTTACAAGAAGAATCCAGGACCCTTCGTTGACAAGAATCCAGCGAGAAAGCTTGCTGAGGAGCTCATAGAAAAGCTCTGCATCGTGACACCAAACGTCGACATGCCGGTAAGAAGGATGTCCGGAGGTAACGTGCAGAAGGTGCTCCTTGGAAGGGAGATCGAATCGAAGCCCAATGTGCTTATAACAGCCTATCCCGTAAGGGGGCTCGACATCAACTCGTCATACCTTATCTATGACCTGCTCAATGAGCAGAAGGAAAAAGGTGTAGCTGTGCTATTCGTCGGCGAGGACCTTGATGTGCTGCTTGAGCTTTCTGACAGGATCATGGTGCTCTGCCATGGTGAGCTCAAGGGAATAGTCGATGCCAAGACAACAACCAAGGAAGAGCTTGGACTTATGATGACGGGGCGCAGCCTGGAAGGAGTTGGATCAGATGAGTGAAAGGACATTGAAGGCAAGTGAGCCGTTCGTAAGGACCGTAAAAAGGGTTGAAAGGTCAAAAAGCGGAATATTCAAGCTCAGGATACTTGCACTGGTGCTTGCGCTTGTGGCTGGAGGATTGTTCCTCATGTTCATTGGCTTCAACCCGCTTTCTCTTTATGCAACCATAATTTCAGGCGCCTTCCGAAGTGAAATGGCAATACAGGCGACGATCAAGATCATGATACCGCTTTTAATGGCTTCACTTGGAGTCACCCTCGCATTCAAGATGAGATTCTGGAACGTAGGTGCTGAAGGTCAGATAATAATGGGGGCCATATTTTCTTCATACTTCGCGCTCTTCCACAATGACTGGCCGCATCTTCTGCTGCTCGCAGCAATGTTTCTGGCGGGATTTCTCGGCGGAGGCCTATGGGGACTTATCCCTGCATTCTTCAAGGCGAAGTTCAATACCAATGAGACGCTGTTTACACTGATGCTGAACTACATTGCGCTCCATACGATATCTTTCCTGAGGGATGGCCCGTGGAAGGACCCTGAATCTTCGGGATTCCCGAAGATCGCACGATTCGTGGCAAATGCGCAGCTTAACAAGGTGTTCGGCGTACAGATAGGCTGGATCATCGGACTGATCCTCGTCGTCATAGTGTTCATATACTTAAAATACACCAAGCAGGGCTATGAGATAAGCGTTGTAGGTGAGAGCCATGCCACTGCCAAATATGCAGGCATGAACGTGCAGAGGATAATCCTCCGTACCATGCTGCTCTCTGGCGGAATAGCCGGCATTACAGGCATGGTTCAGTCATCAGGCTCTGACATGACCCTTGCTGCATCAGTAGCAGGTGGAGTAGGCTTCACCGCGATCATAATCGCGTGGCTTGCGGACCTCAATCCTGTCAGCATACTTGTCATATCGTTCCTGTTCAGTGTTCTTGAGAAGGGCTCAAGCGTAATGCAGTCTACCTATGGACTATCTACATATTCGGCTGATGTGCTTCAGGGCATCATACTTTTCTTTGTACTTGGCTGCGAGTTCTTCATAAGATATAAATTCATATTCCGTGGAAAGGGTGGTGCCAAACAATGAATATGTTCCTGAATTTCCTCACTGCTGCAGCGCTTGCCGGCACACCGCTGCTGTTCGGCACTCTGGGCGAGATAATGAATGAAAAGTCAGGCCATCTGAACCTTGGAGTGGAAGGGATGATGGCAATGGGAGCATGTGCCGGATTCATGGCAGGCTTCCTCACGGACAGCCTGGCAGTTGCTGTTGTCGCAGCCTTTGTCGCAGGTATGGCCGGGGCTCTTGTTTATGCCATACTTACCATTACCTTCATGGCAAACCAGAACGTGACAGGTCTGACCCTTACGATTTTCGGAGTAGGCATCTCCAACTTTGTCGGAGAATTCATGCTTACAAGCACCAAGACTACATCCATGAAGCTTCCTGAGAACATCACGCTGCAGCTTGCAAACCTTGATATCCCGGGGCTGAGCTCGATTCCGGTTGTAGGAAAGCTGCTTTTCTCATATAATCCTTTCGTATATCTAGGAATAGCCATAGCGATCTTATGCGGGATCTACTTAAACCAGACCAAGCTCGGACTGAACCTGAGGGCGGTAGGAGAAAATCCGGGTGCCGCGGACGCAGCCGGGATAAAGGTCACGAAGCTCAAGTACCTTAATGTGCTCCTTGGAGGAGGCATCTGCGGAATAGGCGGAGCCTACTGCTCAATGGTAATCAACGGCGGAGTATGGATGAACAACAGTGTCAACGGTCTTGGATGGATTGCCGTAGCACTCGTTATATTCGCCGCATGGAGCCCTAACAGGGCCATATTCGGCTCATTCATATTCGGAGCATTCAACATCCTGAAATATTACCTTCCAAAGGACATCATTACCGTACCGAACGCATTCTTTGACATGCTGCCTTTCATAATAACGGCATTGGTGCTTGTTATGACCTCCATACGCAAGGAGAAGGAGAACTCCCAGCCGGCAAGCTGCGGATCGAATTACTTCAGGGAAGAAAGGTAATAAGGTCATTCATATTGAAAAAGGATCTGGGCTTGCCTCAGATCCTTTTTCTGCGTTAAATGTCAGAGGCTTCAAACCTTTCATATGCTGAAAATTGCCGGATTCATAATCTTTTTGTAATTTGGATGTAAATATTTACATGTATAAAAAGCTCTGATATACTCATAAAAGCTAATAATAACTATATTATAAGGTAAATGACACGATTTAGGTCTCAGCTCTTACAAACGAAAGGTGGATATTGATGTACAGCAACAAATCAAAGTTCTATGAGAGGATGTCGAAACGGGTCGCTACAGCAATTAGCAGCATAGAGCTGTTCATTTCAGGGCTCCTGGTGATGGCGGTAATAATCAACTCATTCTTCTTCGTGGTATCCATGTTCAGGGATATCACACAGCTCAAGGAGCTTATCAATTACAGCAGCTTCCAGCACTATCTCTCGTACCTTTTGCTCCTGATCATCGCCCTTGAGCTTGCAATAATGCTCATAAGACACAAGCCGAACAATGTGGTCGATGTCATGACTCTTGCTATTGCGAGAAAAATGCTTATCTACAACACTGAGGCTTATGAGCTGCTTATAGGAGTGGTCACAATAGGTCTGCTCTTTGCAATAAAGACCTACATCCTGAAGGAGTCACCGCTTATGGCAAGCAATCCGCAGCCTGAAAATGAAGCATCCCAGGACAAAGAGAAAGACCTCGCCTGATTTGGCGAGACCTTGCATGTTGCTATTTTGTAAAAGCCCTTATTGAGGCCATTACGCTTTCGTAGACTTCCCCATACGGGAGGTCTTTGTTTTTGCAGAAATTCCTGATATCCTCATATTCCGGCGAGTATGACTTTTCACCATCGAATGTTGTGACCTTGACGCGGGCAGGTCCGAAGTCGGTATCGATGCTGATGCTTTCGCGGTCGAGGATGTCCCTATCCATATGGACTGTCCTTATACCTATGGAGGTAGTGTTTCTGAATATTATTGACTCCAGCCTTGCCTTTTCAGATTCGCTGCAGATTACGCTCAGCTTGTATGCCGGCCTGTTCTTCTTCATGAATATGGGCGTATAGAAGACATCCTTCGCACCTTCATCAAGAAGCTTCTCCATGACGTAGCCAAGATTTTCTCCTGTGCAGTCATCCAGGTTTGTTTCAAGAAGCCATACTCGGTCTTTTGTCATTGATACATTTGATTCTTCAATGATGTAAGCCCTAAGCACGTTTGCTTTCTTGAAATCCTTCTTTCCGGCGCCAAGGCCGATGCCCCGTATCACATACCTGTCAGGCAAATGGTCCTTTGTCCTAAGCGCCGCGGCTATGGCGGCACCTGTCGGTGTTATCATTTCCCCTGATTCATCGGTTATCCTTATCGGCAGGGAATTGGCGGAAAGGATATTGAGGACTGCAGGAACAGGAACCGGAAGGATGCCGTGCTGACATTTGACATGGCCGGTACCCTCGTACATCTCTGAGACGATGACGTCCCTTATACCCAGATTATCTATGCATACAGCCGCTGCGACGATATCAACTATGGAGTCGACAGCTCCGACCTCATGGAAGTGAACATCTTCTATGCCTAATCCGTGGGCCTTGGATTCAGCGATAGCAACGACTTCAAATATTCTTTTTGATATTGTCTTCGCACCGGAAGTTATTCCGGAAGAATCGATTATCCTGTTGATGTCGTATAGGTTCCTGTGAGCATGTTCATGACTGTGGTCATGTTCATGACTGTGGTCATGTGAATGACTACTGTCATGTGAATGACTACTGTCGTGTGAATGAGAATGTGCCTGTACTGCAGCCTTGACACCAGGTGCCATTCTGAAAGAAGCTGATGAGATCGGCTTCTTCAATACCTGCTTTGAATGTGAATGACTGTGGACATGCTGTGATTCGCTGTCAAGGATGACATCGAAATCGCATGCGTCGATTCCGCATTTCTGGGTCCTGCCAATCTTTATAGTGTAGCCCTGGACATTAAGGCTTTCAAGTGCTGAGAGAAGGACTTCCTTGTCGGCACCGAGGTCTATGAGTGCCGCCACTGTCATGTCTCCGCTTATCCCCGAGAAGCATTCAAGGTATAAAGTCTTACCTTCCATTGTATCCCTCCGCAAGTCTGTTGATCTGTGTGCTAAGGTAGCCTGCGCCGAAGCCGTTGTCTATGTTGACTACCGAAATCCCCTCAGCACAGGAATTGAGCATGGTGAGAAGAGCTGATAGTCCCTGGAAGTTCGAGCCGTAGCCTACGGAGGTAGGAACTGCGATCACCGGTCTGTCTACCATTCCCGCTATGACTCCTGGCAGAGCTCCTTCCATTCCAGCCACTGCAACTATGCAGTTGGCCTGTGAGATGACATCCATCTTGGAAAAAAGCCTGTGGATACCTGCAACCCCCACATCGTATACCCTGAGCACGTTGCTTCCGAAGAACTCCGCAGTCTGTGCGGCTTCTTCAGCGACCGGTATGTCAGACGTTCCCCCTGTGCATACAGCAATGCAGCCTATCCTCTCAGGGGCTGAGTGGATTATCTTGATGATCCTCGACATTGAATCATATTCCGCTTCAGGAATCACAGCACTGACATACTTATACTGAGCCATTGAAGCCCTTGTACCCAGAACATTTACGCCTTTCTCCCTGAAGCTCTGGAAAATCATGAGCAGATGCTCGTCTGACTTTCCGCTGCAGTATATTACCTCCCCGAAGCCTGACCTCAGCTTCCTGTGATGGTCAAGCTTGGCAAAGCCAAGGTCCTCGTATGGCAGCTTCTTGAGCATGTTTTCGGCGGTAGTTATGTCCATTTCTTCAGATTTGACCTTTCTGAGCAGTTCCTGTATATCCATTTCGTTACCTCACAATCATTATTTCAGACCAGCGATTTGTCCAGGCCAATATCCATGCTTCCGGACCTGAAGCCTTCGATATCAAGGGTGATGTATGTGAATCCCAGGCACTTGAGAGTTGATATTATCTGTTCCCTGTGTTCCAGGAGCTTCAGGAAGTCATCCGTCGGAACCTCGATCCTTGCAGTCTCATTATGTATCCTGAGCCTTACGATCCCGAATCCAAGTCCCTTTATGAACTCCTCGCCTCTTTCGATCCGTTCCAGAAGCTCAAAGCTTATCTCAGTATCATATGGCAGCCTGGTAGCCATGCATGGTGCCGATGGCCTGGAGGCAACCGATATGCCAAGGCCTGATGCGTACTCCCTGACTTCGGCCTTGGTTATTCCAAGACCTGCCAGGGGGGATATGACCCCAAGCTCTTTGAGGGCCCTGATGCCTGGTCTGTATACCTTGAGGTCATCCGCATTAGTGCCGTCAATGACATGCTTCAGGCCGTTCTCCCTTGCGAAATCCAGAAGGTTTGAAAACAGCATCTTCTTGCAGATGTAGCATCTGTTAACCGGATTTTTCAGAAGGTCCCTGTTTTCAAATTCATCAACCCTGATTATCGTATGGATCGCACCCATCTCTTTTGCAACGCTCTTTGACACCTGCACATCCGATACCGGATGAAGCCTCGTCTCGAAGGTAACCGCATGCACATCCCTTCCTGACTCCCTGCCGGCATCTGCTGCAAGCTTAAGGATAAGGCTGCTGTCGACTCCTCCTGAAAAGGCTATGCACGCACCATCCTTTACAAGCTCCCTTATCTCACTCTTAAGTTCTTCAAATTTTGTCATGTATACCACTCCCGTCATTTATGTCTGGTGATCTTTTGCTCCATCTCTGTTCACACGCTGTAGGTGTGCATATGGTAATGTACATGGTGCTCCCCTGTGTGCTGATGGTAATACTCATCAACAAGATTCACGCTCTTTAGCAGCTCGAATTCCTTTAGCAGTTCCTTTGTCAGCATGTCTGCGACGATCTCGTGGTTCTCATTGAAAAGTACCGCGCGTTTCGCAATGTTCTGTACGAGCTCGAGGTTGTGGGTAGATGTGATTATGGTCTTCCCGGCCTTGTTCAGCTTAACCAGGAATTCGACAAGCCATCTCTGGGTCCTTGGGTCGAGACCGTTCATTGGCTCGTCAAGGACAAGCACCTCAGGGTTGAGTGAAAGTACGCATGCTATTGCGACCTTGCGCTTTTCTCCTCCGCTCAGATGATATGGCTGCCTGTGCTTCAGGTCTTCTATTCCGAGAAGCGCAAGGCAGTCATTTACCCTCTTCAGTACTTCATCTTCTCCAAGTCCCATCTGCCTCGGACCGAAGGCTATCTCATCCTTGACATCCGCACAGAACAGCTGGGTATCTGAGTTCTGGAAGACAAAGCCTATTTTTTGATGGAAGCCCTTGGCGAATTTGCTGTCCTGAAGCTTTTTTGATGTGATCTTCTCGCCGTTGAATATGTACTCGCCCTCGTCAGGCGATACTATTCCGTTGATAAGCTTAAGAAGGGTTGATTTCCCGCTTCCATTTGCACCAAGCAGCGCTACAGCCTCTCCTTTGCCGATATGCAGGGTTATGTCCCTGAGGGCCGCATTGCCGGAATAAAAATATGAGACTCCTTTTATGTCAATCATTTCAGACCCTTCCCAAATAAATGAACGTGAATGCAATACCGATATTTGCAAGGATGTAGGCATAGTCTGCAAGGCCAAGCCTGATTCTGCCCGATATTTTGTATTCTCCGGTGAAGCCCCTGCATTCCATGGCACTGTACATGTCTTCAGCCATCTCCCTGGACTTTACGAACATGCTTCCGGCGATCCCTGAGATCGATTGATACTTGCCCCTGTCCTTTCCAACCGACCTCAGCTTGAGCGCATAGAGCATGTTGAGAGAGAATTCACCGAGAAGGACTATATACTTGATTGTAATATCCAGCACGAGTATGAAGATGTCGGGGACGTGCAGGGATCTGAGTGCGCCTGTTATGTCGTTCCACCTTGTGGTCCGTGAAAGGAGGTTTACTGCAGTTACTGTGGCGAATACCTTTCCTGTAAGCATTGCCGCGTTGCTTCCCCGCCCCCAGACCATTGCAGGTAAAAGCATCACGAAGGTGAATACGGCCATTATAAGGCTTACCCTCAGGACCCTTACTATGGTGCCGGCATCCTGAAGGCTTAGAACGACAATGAGGTATACAATGACAACAACCACGAACGTGGAGCTTTTTGCAAGTGAAACAAGGAGGACAAGGACTAATGTGAATACAACCTTAAGGTTTGCATCTACGATGTATCTGCCTGCATTTCCGCTGCCCTGGCTTTTTATCCTTGAAAGGATTCCGAGAATGGACAGGATGCTTTTCCCGATGAACCCGTCCCTATCCTTATCCGGAACATAGTCCTCTTCTTTAATCATCCATTCAGGCATTCATAGTACCTCCTTCCATCATCTCTTATTCGACCTGCCTTTAATGCTTGAGAGAACCTTGAACATTATTATCAGGATAGCCGCTCCTGCAGCGGCCGACAGGATATATCCCGCAGCTTCAGGAAGTCCGCTTATGACATAGTCCGGCATTACCGCTTCGAAGCTGAATCCATTACTCATCCCTTCAGGAACATAGCCCAGGGCGTTCCCGCCAGAAACGACCATACTCAGCTCGTCACTCCCCCATTCTCCCCATGCAGTTCCCGTTGCAAGCAGTCCCAAGGGGGTCAGGATGATGAGTGCTGCCAACAGTCCGTATACAGCCTTTGTCTTTTCCCTGGCACCCTCATATATCATGGAGGGTGAAACCTTCCTTATGAATGAATATATCGCTACAGTAAATCCTGCTTCAACGAATCCTGCGACCAGAAGATGCGGGATCATGATTGCAGGTACTGACACTGACAGGGGATAAGGGTTGTACAGTGGCTGACCTGCAGCATTCCTGAACAGCAGCGGCTGAATACCGAACATTATTGCAGTTGCAAGTGCAGCTGCATTGAGACCGATGTAGGAACCGATGGCTATTGCAAGGTATTCACCCTTTTCAGAGCGGACCCTGTCCTTTATGAACCTGTATACCCAATAGCCGAGGAATGGAAGAATGAAGGCGATGTTGAAGCTGTTAGCCCCGAAAGCCAGTATTCCGCCGTCTCCGAAGAGGAGCGCCTGGATAAGAAGTGCCACCGTAACTGAAATGCAGGCAGAGTAAGGTCCGAGAAGTATGGCGAGAAGCGTCCCTCCCACTGCATGACCAGTGGTACCTCCCGGAAGGGGAACATTGAACATCATGAGAAGGAATGAGAATGCGGCACCTATGCCAAGAAGCGGGATCCTGGCCTTGGTGACCTCTGCCTTTACCTTCCTTACTGTCCTGTGCCATACAGGCACCATTGCGGTTGTCATTACTGCGCAGGTTTCCGGGCTGAGATAATTGTCGGGTATATGCATGCTAAAGGATCCTCCTAAACAAAAATAAAAATCCAGAAAAAAGCTATCTTCTGACAGCTGGTTTCTGGATTCGTCCATTTAAAAATCAATTTCAATCGATTCAATGTGCCTTCGTGACACAATTAAAGCATATCATTTGGTATGACCATCGTCAATAAGAGGATTGGGAAACGTTGTCTGAAATAAGCAATGCTATTTCAGCATGATCTTCTTCACGATATCCTTCATCCCGTCCACCGGGACCACACTATCATGCCTGACAGGTGCATCCTTCAGCTCTTGGATGGCCTTTGGAACTGCTACCTTCGAGACAGCGTTAAGCTGTTCGGTCAGTGAGTCATCCGATAGGTCTTCAGGAAGCCGGCCGAGTGCCTTCAGGACAGCTTCAGGGAACTTGTAGGGGCTCGCGGTTGATACTATGACGCACGGTGTCCTGTCGCCGGTCTTTTCCAAATACTTTTCATAGCTTCTTGAAGCTACTGCTGTATGGGGGTCCATGACATAGCCTGTCTTTTCGAAAACCGTCCTTATCTGGTCCATGGTCTCTTCTTCCGTAGCGTATTCTGCGGCATAGTCACTGAAATTCACCATTACCTCAGGACCAACAGAATAGGAGCCTGATGATTCAAGGCTTCCCATGAGCTTCTTGAGCTCCTCGGTATTGTTTCCCGTGGCGTGGTAGAGCATCCTCTCAAAGTTGCTTGAAATGAGAATGTCCATTGAAGGGGATATGGTAAGCACGAACTCCCTGTTCCTGTCGTAGGTGCCGGTCTCAAAGAAGTCATATAGGACCCTGTTGTCATTGGAAGCGCATATGAGCTTTCCGATAGGGACCCCCATCTTTTTTGCGTAGTAGCCTGCGAGTATGTCGCCGAAGTTACCGGTAGGCACGCAGAAGTTCAGGCTTGTACCGGCTTCAATTCTGCCTGTTTCGACTTCCCTCAGGTATGCCCATGCATAGTAGACTACCTGGGGCAGAAGCCTCCCTATGTTCATGGAGTTTGCGCTTGAAAACTGGAAGCCATTGTCATCCATTTCCTTCCTGAGCTTTATGTCGTTGAACAGCTCCTTGACCTTGGTCTGGGCGCTGTCGAAATTGCCCTCGATAGCCACAACGTGAGTGTTTGCTCCCTTTTGTGTCACCATCTGGCGTTCCTGTATCGAGCTTACACCGTTTTTGGGGTAGAATACGATTATGCTGGTTCCAGGGACATTAGCAAAGCCGGCCATGGCTGCCTTTCCGGTATCGCCGGAAGTCGCTGTGAGGATAACAATGTCCTTGTCGCTTCTGTTCATGACGGCCGAGGTCTTCATCAGATATGGGAGTATGGAAAGAGCCATATCCTTGAAGGCAATGGTCGAACCGTGGAAGAGCTCCATATGGTCAACGTTTCCTACCCTGACCACAGGTGCCATGCCTGGATCGTCGAACTTCTCATCATATGCTCCGTTTATGCAGGCCCAAAGGTCATCATCACTGAAATCATCAAGGTATGCAGACATTATCTCAAATGCCAGTTCCTGGTAGCTCATTTTTCCGAGGGCATCAAGGTCTTTTCCAAGCCTGGGGAACGAGACCGGAACGAACAGGCCTCCATCAGCAGCCAATCCCTGTAGGATAGCCATCGAAGGTGAAACGATATTGTTCTCATCTCTTGTGCTTTTGAAATCCATAATTTCTCTCCTGTTTCTTTGATGATTTTGAAGTTAATCAAGCTTCAACAAATCTGCTTGTTATAATAATACCTTTTCCATGGAGTTAGTCAACCTTGGAAGCCTCATGTATACCCATTTTGGAGGATATTCCTGAGGCTTAGGGCATATGGCATTCGCACCTGCCTGATAAATGGTTTACAGAAACCCGTTACAGTTTATGCGTGCAAAATGACAGTCTGTGCAAAACTGTTAAATTCGGTTTTTGAAAGTGCTATAGTTGAAAAAAACATATGAGGAGATCATATGAAGAAGAGGGGAAAAGATCAATGGCAGAAAATGCAAAGAAAAGAAAAAAATTGCCGATAGTGCTTGGAGTGACAGCAGTGATCCTTGCTGCAATACTTGTGTATGGATTCGTGATCACGAAATCAGGATACTGGCTCATAGCGAAATTCAAGCCTGACACTGTTGAACAGAAGGCCTCGTTCACATCAGCCAGTGACACGACCAAGGCAATAGCTGATGAGGGCTTCGTGCTAATGCAGAATAACGACAGCCTCCTGCCGCTTAAGACTTCAGCAGACAGCAAGATGAACATCAACGTCTTTGGAATGAGAGGCGTCCAGCTTGTATACAACTCAGGCGGATCCTCCGCATCCAACGTTGAGTCTGCAACAAAGCTTGAGGATTCACTGGCGGGACCAAAGGGTAACTTCAATGTCAACAAGGACCTCCTGTATCTATACTACAACTACTACAAGAAGGGCAACGTTTCGATAGCCGAGACAGTGGCACCTGTAAACAGCAGCGCATCGGAGTTCATCGAAAAGCCGAGCAACATCACAGTGCCTGAACTGCCGGCAAGCGCATTTACAGATACGACGATCTACAGCGACGGAAAGACGATACTCGACAAGGCAAAGGAATTCTCCGATACTGCAATGATCGTTATAGGACGCGGAGGCGGAGAGGTCTTCGACTTCACTGTAGAGCAGCTGCAGCTCCTGCCTGATGAGGCAGCCATGGTAGATGCTGTCGCGAAGAAGTTTGACAATGTAATACTTGTCGTCAACTCTGCAAATGCAATGGAGCTTGATTTCGTGAAGGACTATCCTTCGATAAAGAGCATAGTCTGGATAGGATATCCAGGACAGTCTGGAATCGACTCCCTTTCAGGAATACTGAACGGAACCGTAAATCCTTCTGGAAGACTGGCGGACACTTGGCTCAAGGACAATCTTGCCAATCCTTCCTCTAACAACTATGTTCAGATCGAAGCAGACGGTACTAAGAACAAGAACAGCTACCACTACACAAACGCACCTGAAAACAACGGATACTTCACTAACTACAGCGAAGGCATCTATGTTGGATACAGATATTTCGAGACAAGGTCCATGACCGATTCCACATACAAGTATGACGATGAAGTCATGTTCCCGTTCGGACATGGACTCAGCTTCTCCAAGTTCGAGAAGGAAATCATGGCGATAAATGAAGAGGATGGAAACCTTACAGTAAGGGTCTCCGTCAAGAATACAGGAACAGTTGCAGGCAAGGATGTCATACAGATATACTACAATCCTCCTTATACCGGAGCAATTGAAAAGGCTACTGTGAATCTTGTGGATTTCAAGAAAACAAATGTAATAGCACCTGGAGCTACTGAATACTATTCGATAACTTTCCCTATAGAAGACATGGCTTCCTATGACTACAAGGTAAACAAGAGCTATGTGCTTGAGAAGGGCGACTATTCGATAATGCTCAGGGAAAATGCCCATGTGGAGCTGGACTCTGAGATATTCACACTGACCGACGATATCATATACAATGAAGCCAATGACGGAAAGCGTTCGACTGACCTGATTGAAGCAACAAACCTGTTTGATGATGCCATTGGAGTTGACGATTACCTGACAAGGGCATGGGACCCGGCAGCAAGAGCCTTCACAGGACCTAAGCCATCTGACTATATCGCATCAGATAAGGTACTCGCAGCGATGACATACGTGGCACCTACAGATGCAGAACTTAAGCTTACGGCTGCAGATATCCCGGAATACGGAAAGACACTTGCAAAGCAGATCGATTTTTCCGAGATGGTAGGACTTGAATACGACGACCCGAAATGGGATGAATTCGTATCTCAGCTAACATTGAAGGAAATGAGCGTAATGGCAGGAACCGGAACCTGGCAGATAGCGGGAATTGACAGGCTTGGGGTACCTCGAACCCTTACTCCTGACGGAACAACTACCATTGGAGCCAGCATATATTCCGGAGCAATAATGGGTGCTGACGGTAAGGGAGTGACCTATCCTACACCTGTAGTCATAGCATCGACATGGAACGTAGAAATTGCTAACCTAATGGGAACTAGCATAGGCAACGAGGGAAAAGCCAATGGATACAGCGGATGGTACGCACCTGCAATGAATACTCACAGGAGCCCGTTCAATGGAAGAAACTTTGAGTACTATTCGGAGGACGGCCTTCTGGCAGGAAAGATAGCTTCTAATGTTGTCAAGGGAGCTAGGGACATGGGCCTCATCACCTTCATAAAGCACTTCGCGCTGAATGACCGTGAATCGAACGTCAGAAACTTCCTCTTCTCATGGAGCAACGAACAGGCGATGAGGGAGATCTACCTTAAGCCTTTTGAAATGGCAGTAAAGGAAGGCGGCTCGCTTGGAGTGATGTCATCCTTCAACTTCATAGGATATTCATGGGCAGGCGGAAACTATAATCTGCTTACGGAGCTGTTGAGGAATGAATGGGGCTTCAAGGGTCTTGTAATAACTGATGCCAACATTTACCCGCACATGAACCCGATTGCCATGCTTAATGCAGGCGGAAACCTTTCACTCGACGTAATGGGAGCATGGACAGGCAAGAACGGACACAATGAGGTCATGCTGAATGCGACAGAAGATCCTGCTATAAGGATAAGCGTCATCAAGAACCTTTATGAGTCAAGCAAGCATATGCTGTATGCGGTATCCAAGACCTGGAAGGCACAGAATTAAACATCAGAAAAATTTCTAAGGACTGGGACTGCTGCCCTGAAAGGATGGCAGTCCCGGCTATAGGTGAAACATGAAAAATTTGGAACTTATAAGACAGATGACTCTTGAGGAAAAGGCCTCCCTGATGTCCGGAGAGAACTTCTGGATGTCGAAGAAGATAGACAGGCTTGGAATCCCGGCAATTACCTTCGCTGACGGCCCCAACGGGGTAAGAAGCCAGACTGATCAGGTCGATCATCTTGGACTTAATCCGGGGAAGCCATCCACCTGCTATCCCACTGCATCAGCGATTGCAAACAGCTGGAATACTGACCTTGCTGAGGCTGTCGGTCAGGCACTGGGGGAAGAGGCTCATAATCAAGGGATCAATGTGCTCCTGGGACCGGGGCTGAACATGAAGAGGAACCCGCTTTGCGGGCGAAACTTCGAATATTTCAGCGAGGACCCGATATTAAGCGGAAAGATGGCCGCCGCATTCAGCAGAGGAATCCAGAGCCAGGGCGTTTCCGCATGCGTAAAGCATTTTGCGGTCAACAACCAGGAGCTGCACAGGATGTCGAATGACTCGGTTGTGGATGAAAGGACTCTCAGGGAGCTTTACCTTACCGGCTTTGAGATCGCGGTAAAAGAAGGTAAGCCTCTCTCCGTAATGTCATCCTACAATAAGGTGAATGGCAGCCACGCCAGTGAAAACAGCCACCTGCTCTCGGACATACTGAGAGAAGAATGGGGATTTGAAGGCATCGTTGTGACTGATTGGGGCGGAAGCCATGACAGGGTAATGGGACTCGTTGCCGGAACGAATGTGGAGATGCCATCTTCAGGAACAAACAGCGACATCGAAATAGTGAGTGCTGTAAAATCAGGATCGATCCCTGAGTCTGTCCTTGATAAAAGGGTGGATGAATATCTGAGCTTCCTCAATGACCTTGGCGTCATGGGGAGTGGAAATGACTCCAGTACAGCATCAGGCAAAGATATGGATTACTTCCACAGCATAGCGATGAAGGCCGCTGAAGAATCCATAGTACTTTTAAAGAATGAAAACAGTATACTTCCGCTAAAAGAAGGGACAAGGGTTGCAGTCATCGGAGACTTCGCAAAGGTGCCGCGCTATCAGGGCGGAGGTTCAAGCAACGTAAACCCTACGAAGGTTGACAATGCAGTTGACTGCATAAGCAATACAGGCCTTGATATGGTTGGCTACGAGCCCGGATTCATGAGAAACGGAACGGAATACAAGGCAATGCAAACTGCGGCACTTGAGCTTGCCGGTAAAGCACAGGTCATACTCCTCTATATCGGTCTCGATGAGATGAGCGAGGTTGAAGGGCTTGAGCGAAGCCACATGAGGATAAGTGAAAATCAGATTTCGCTTCTGAAGGCCTTGAAGGAAGTCAATCCGAACATAGTCGCAGTTCTCAGCTGCGGCTCAGCGGTAGAAATGCCATGGGCAGATGACTGCAGGGCGATACTCCATGGAAGCCTTTCGGGACAGGCTGGCGCAATGGCGATGTTGAACATCATAACAGGAAGTGTGTGTCCCGGAGGAAAGCTCAGTGAAAGCTATCCGATGAGATATGAGGATATCTCAACCTGCAAATATTTCCCGGGTGCTGAAAGCACAACCGAGTACAGGGAATCCATATTCGCCGGGTACCGGTATTATGGAACAAGAGGCATAGATGTAAGGTTTCCGTTCGGATACGGCCTGAGCTACACAACCTTCGGATATTCGGACCTTGCGGTAGATGATGGTGGTGTAACATTCACGATCACAAATACAGGAGATACGGCAGGAGCTGAAATAGCTCAGCTGTATGTTAGCCTTGAGGACTCTCAGATATTCAGGCCAAAGCAGGAGCTTAAGGGCTTCGTGAAGGTAAGGCTTCAGCCAGGTGAGAGCAGGAGGGTCGCGATACCCTTTGATGACAAGACCTTCAGATACTTCAATGTAAAGACAGGAAAATTCGAGGTGGAAGCAGGTTCATACAGCATATTTGTCGGGGCATCTTCTGAAGACATACGCCTGACAGGTGAAATAAGTAATGCAGGTACCGGTGCAGAGTCACCATATGTAATGGCGAGCCTGAAACATTACTACACCGCTGATGTGGAGTCCGTAACAGATGAAGAGTTTGAAGCTCTTCTTGGAAGGAAAGCTCCGAGGTCAGATTGGGACAAGTCATTGCCGCTTACAAGGAACGATACCATATCACAGCTTTTCTATGCAAAAAGCGGACTTGCAAGGCTTATCCACAGGATACTCAAGCGCATGAAGCATAAGGCTGAAGAAAACAAGAGCCCTGACCTCAACATACTGTATATCTACAATATGCCGTTCTACGGACTGGCCAAGATGACAAAGGGAATGGTCAGCATGGAGATGGTGGACAGCCTGCTCATGATAGTCAATGGAAGATTCTTCAAAGGTCTGTCCGGAATGATTGGCGGATACTTCAGGATGAGAAGGGCAAAGAAGGATTTCAGGGAAAGTCTGCTGAAGGCAGGAAAAATATGATGAACGCAGCATTTCGGAATTTTAAAGAAAGGCATTCAGACCTGTTCGAGTTCATCATGTTCAACCTGTTCAGCAATATTGCCACTATAGTAAACTTTGCTGTGCTTATTTTCAGCAGGAACTACCTGTTTTCAGGACTTGCAGGAACAGACTTCAGATTTTGGATCTATGACTACTCCGTGAAGAACGGTGGACTCGCGGCATTCCTTTCATTCCTTCTAAGCTTCTTCATTGCCCAGGCAGTGAACTTCGTTGTGCAAAGAAGGATAGTGTTCGGGGCCAACAATTCACTAAGGGGAGCCGTGCCCATATACCTTGTAACTGTGCTTTCCGTATACCTTATATGCCTGTACATACCGACAGTGGCCCTGGCACCGCTCACAGCAATTTTCGGTATCTTCTGGGCGACCAACCTGACCAACCTGATAAATATCATAGTGCAGGTGCTCATAATCTACCCGGTGCTTAAGTATGTAGTAATGAAGAAGGAAAACTGAAGAAACAGACAGCTGAGGACATAATGCTTCAGTTGTCTTTTATGCTATTTGGAAACGCAGCGGCCAATTGCTTATTGATGAGAAGCTTGCGCAAACTCGTGACTCCAGTCGTGAGTTAGCAAGCGAAGTAAAAACTAGACAGTACTTAGAATATCAGCATATATCAAGTTATAATTACCATAAAACACCTATTATAATGGCTTTAGCATTATACATATGTTAAAATTGACAAGAGGTGTTTTTATGTCTGAAATACATTATGGACGCGGATATGTCTATACAATCCAGTATCATTTGGTATGGTGCGTAAAGTACCGGCACGATATCCTGATTGGACAGGTGGATGATGATGCGAAGGACTTGTTAAATCTGATTGCTTCAGATAACGATGTGAATATCCTGGAGATGGAGTCACATAATGATCACATACATCTGCTGATTGACTGCAAACCTCAGCATTATATCCCAAATGTCGTGAAAGCACTCAAAGGGGTATCAGCAAGGTTACTGTTCAAGAAGCACCCTGAACTGAAGAAACGGCTTTGGGGCGGTCATTTGTGGAATCCCAGCTACTTTGTTGCCACAGTCAGTGAAAACACCGAGGAGCAAATCCGCAGGTACATACAGAGTCAGAAAAAGAAATGAGACAGTTCAAGCTTTGACATCTCTGGAGGTGAGTGCAGTGCTGCAGCATAAAGCCTATGAATACCGTATCTATCCAGATAAAAAACAGGAAACACTGATTGCCAAGACGATAGGCAGTTCAAGGTTTGTATTCAACCATTTCCTGGAACTTTGGAACAAGGAATATGAGGAGACTGGAAAAGGTCTGACTTATTTCGCATGCTCCAAACTTCTGACCAAGATGAAGAGGGACCCGGAAACAGTATGGCTTTGT
>DIXH01000092.1 GCA_002428605.1 Clostridiaceae bacterium UBA6085 | reverse complement strand
ATAATCGCATTCTCAATCAGGTCATTTATCGAATAAGTCGTTGATGCTTCAGCTGCGGCAGATGGGAAGAGGAGTATCAGGCTGAATATGACCGCACGGATGTATTTTTCCATAATCTTTTCAAACCTCCTCCCAAATAACCGATTAGTGCGAATACCGACAGGAACTCAAGCCTTCCAAGGTACATTGCGATGATGTAGTAGACCTTAAGTGCTGCAGGCATTGCGGGACTTGTCAGACCAATTGATAGTCCGACATTTCCGGTTACTGAGGCTGCCTCAAATGCGGAATGTGACAATGGATAGCCGTAGTAAGCGCCAAGCAGAGTTCCTGCACCGAACATGACGACATAAAGCAGGATGATGAGGGCGGAAGATTTTACCAGGCTGTCATCCAGCACCTGTTCCTTTATATGGTGGAACTTGTTTACCTTCACTATTCTCTCTGAGGTAAGAAGCTTCCTGACATCGACAATGACCCCCTTGAAGACTACACCTACCCTGAGCCCCTTGAAACCGCCTGCTGTGGAGCACGCCGAACCTCCTATGAGCATTACGATGATCATGATGAGTATAGCGAAATCGCCCCATTCAAGAGCGAACTGCCTTGCATATACTGAGCCGAAGCCGGTAGTAGTATGGGCAGAAAGTACATTGAACACAATTCGTCTGAATGCTGACACAGCATCAGGATACACTCCAAGCCTTGCCAGCCCGGCAAGTGCGAGCACTGAGGAGATGAAGGCAGTGATGAAGAAACTCTGTGTTTCTATATTTTTCACTAGCTCCTTCTTCTTCCCGTGCCACATCGCATAATGCAGCCCGAAATTGAAGGAACCGAGTATGAAGATCACCATGGCGATAGTTTCATATGTGATGCTGTGGTAATACATTATGTTTTGGGAGTTTGGCGCAAAGCCGCCTGTGCTCCATGAGGATTCGAAGATGTACAATGCGTGCAGGAGCGAGGATAAGGGCCGGAGTCCGATTGTAATTCCGGTTATCCAGAGTGCACCAGTACCTATTGCGAGATATACCATACTGATCTTCCATATCTGCCTTGCGGTTCCCTTTACGTTCGGAAGAAGCTCGATATCCTTGCCTTCACCGACATACATCTTGTAGGCTCCGCCAGTTTCCCTGACAAGGAACGTCAGAGCAAGGACTACCATTCCCTGGCCGCCTATGAATGTAAGAATGTGCCTCCACATATTTAGTCCGTTCGAGATATGGTCTATATCCTTCGTAAGTGCCAGACCTGTTGTGGTGAAGCCGCTCATGACATCGAACATCGAGTCGAGCAGAGAAGGGTTATGTCCGCTCAGCCTGTATGGAATGGCGCACAGGAACGTCAGGAGTATCCATGAAAGTGAAGCGATTATGAAGCCATGCTTCCATTGCAGGTCCGACTTTCCGACCTTGACCCTTTTCCCCAGCATTATCATTCCGATACCTGCTATTGAAGATATCGAGATACCTATCAGAAAATCAAGCACAGGCTCCCATTCCCTGAAGTATAACGACGTTAAAAGGGGGATCACCATCAAAGCAGAAATGCTAGTGATGATGTACCCCGTGTAATAGCTTATTACCTCGGCATTGGATGCCTTTTTCACGGTGTTCATTTTCATTTCATCAGCAATGCTGACGCCCCGACGGTCATTGCAATGAAGAAAGCTACAGTAAGCAGCTCGGCGATTATTCCCTTTATCTCAGTCATATTAATTTCCATTTTTTTACACCACCATATATTTCTTTTGTCAGTATCGACAATGTATCAGTGTTTGTCACAAGAAGCACACGGTCGCCTGAGCGCAGGACCGTATCTCCCTTGGGATAGATCACACTGTTCCCCCGGAGTACAGATGCGAATACGCATTCCTCAGGAAGTGTCAGGTCTGCTACCCTTTTGCCGGCCCAAACCATTCGCTGGTTAAGTGTTACCTCGGCCAGTACCATCGAGCCTCTTTCGAATGTTGATACGATCCTGATGTCGTCCCTGTTGAGTTCATTCTCTATGAGCGTTGCGATGACGGCAGTGCTGCAAACAGTCGTATCAATCCCAAGAAGCCTGAACATCTCCATGTTCTTGGGATTGTTTACCCTTGCTATAGTCTTGTTTATGTTGAAAGTAAGCTTTGCAATCTGGCAGATAACCAGGTTTTCCTCATCGGAGCCTGTGACTGCAGCAACTATCTCTGCATTGTCGATGCCTGCATCCTTCAGGACCTCAGGATCTGTTCCGTCTCCCTGTATGACATCGGCACCTATGGCATTCGCTGCTTTCATGCAGGCATCCTTGTCACGTTCGACAAGTGTGGCGCAATGTCCTCTCTCGTGAAGGGTCCTGAAAAGGTTGTAGCCTACCTTTCCTCCTCCAATGATCAGTGCTCTCATACAAACATCTCCTTGGTCAATAGACCCATGAGCTTTTTCTTGTCTTCCGACCTTAAGGTAGCGATGAGTCTGTCGCCCTTCTTAACAGGGTCATCCTTCATGGGAAGGCTCATATCGCAGCCTCTTATCAGGCCGCTGAGAAGACATGAGCATTTCGACTCGATTTCACCTACGGTCACGGTCACTTGTCTGTCCACGAGAAGCTCAACAATCTCATGTTTAGAGCCAAGCTCAGCCAGTATGTCAAACCGCTCAACCAGCAGCTTGCCCTTGAGCACGTCAACTCCAGACTGGACCGGATTTATGGTATCTATGCCGATCGTCTCGTATATGAATTTCTTGTTTGGCTCGTTGACCCTTGCGATTACCTTCGGCACCTTGTGGACCCTGTCTGCAATCATTGAAACTGTTATGTTGACGTTGTCGTCATGGGTGACGGCAAGGAGTGCGTCAGCCTTGTCTATCCCAGCCTCCATCAGCTTGTCATTGTCGTATTCAACACCCTTTATCCGCAATCCGTTGAATCCCGAACCAAGCCGGTCAAGGTTCTCATCATCCCTGTCGAGGATGCAAATATCATGGCCGTTGTCGGAAAGCTCCTTGGCAAGTGTGCTTCCAAGCCTTCCGCAGCCGATTATTATAATGTACATTGTTACCGACCTCTAATCCTATATTCTTTTTCTCTGGTTTCTGGACTTGTACTCAGCATACGCGAAAGAGGCCGGAAGCTCTTCTATTTTGCAGGCATCACCATAATCCGGGGCACCTGTGTTCCTCGCACAGCTGTAAGACGTGATCCTTGCAAGGTTCCTGTTTGCAGGCTCGTAGGACGGATCAAGGGCATATGCAGCCCTGTAGTGCCTGCAGGCAAGCACAAGGTCGCGTTTGAGTTCCGCTATTATCCCAAGCAGGTTGTGGTATTCTGGCTGGTTCTGGTCCTCCTGGACAGCCTGACCCAGCAGCACCCTGGCCCTGTCATAGTCTCCAAGTTTGATTGCTGTAGCTGCAGAACCTATCTTGCTTGTATAGGCATTTGAAGGCTCCTGTTTTGTGTACATCTTTATTCCTCCATAGGGATCAACAATAACCGTTCTGTTGGTCTCTTTTTACAGACTTATATTATCAGTTTTCGTATAAACATGGTGTTAAGACGGAGGATACAGTATAAATTTCGTATAAAGATTTCTATGGGGGCCTTTCAAGCTGATAAAATACGATAATAGGATATCAGGACGCTCAGAGGAGCTATTTCAAACAGTGTGATATGGGCATATAATTGAGGGGATGGAATAAATGGACCTTAACTTGGGAGGCGCTGGGATGACTGACAGGACAGGGAAAAGGAAGAATGACAGGTAGGTCATTAGGAACGTTCTTGTGACAGCAGGGATAAGTATTGGCACTACCCTTGTCTCTTACCTCATCAACCATGTCGGGTTCGAGGAGACGAACATCGTCGTAATATACATACTGTCAGTTCTGATGGTGTCGAGGTATACCAAAGGGTACTCCTACGGAATAATTGCTGCGGTGGCGTCCATGCTCTCGTTCAACTTCTTCTTCACGGATCCAATATATACCTTCAAGGTCGACGACAGCTCATACTTCGTGACCTTCTTTGTGATGCTGATGGCTGCCATAACTACAAGTGCCCTTACAAGCAAGCTTATTCACTCGAAGCAGCTTTCTGACTCAAGGGAAAGGCAGTCAAGGACCCTTTCTGTCATGACGGGTGCCCTTGCAGACACCAGTGAAATTCAGGAGACTGCTGAGGTTTCTGCAAGGTATCTTGCGAACTTCCTTGCTAGAGATGTTGAGTGCTACGTAAAGGCGGAAAACAATACATACCTTGTAACGGCTTTTCCGGATGGCACCGTGAGAAGGTCTGCTGAACCCGTGGAGCCATCAGCGATCAAGGATAGGATAATGAACAGCTACACTTTCCCAATAGAGGTGAAGGGCAGGAACATTTGCTACTTCAGGCTGCCGGAAGAGGTCGAGGAGCTTGATGAGGATAACCGTCAGCTGGTCTCCTCCATAATAATGCAGATTACGATCTCCATGGAGAGGGTGCTCCTTATAAAGGAAAGGGAGATGGCAAGGTCCGAGGCGGAGATGGAGAGGTTCAAGAGCAACCTCCTAAGGGCGATATCGCACGACCTTAGGACGCCGCTGACAAGGATAACAGGAACCTCGGAGATGCTTGCAAGCAAGCTTACTGACAAGGAGGATTCCGAGCTGGCAAACGAGGTGTACAATGATTCACTCTGGCTTGCAAGGCTGGTTGAAAACATACTCAGCTTCACAAGGGTCCATGAAGGGAACCTTGCAATAAAGATACAAAGTGAGGCGGTCGATGAGATCTTCTCGGAGGTTGTCGAGCTTTCAACAAGGTATTATCCAAACCACAGGATAAGCATAGCAGCGCCTGAAAGCGTCCTGTTCGTGCCCATGAACGGCAAGCTTATTGTTCAGGTGCTGATCAACCTCATCGGCAACGCCTGCGAGCATACTACACCGGAAAATGAGATAAGGCTGAAAGCATGGCCTGAGGATGGAAGGGTCTGGTTTCAGGTATCTGATGACGGATGCGGATTCATTGAGAATGACATACCGAAGATCTTCGACATGTTCTTCGTCTCCACCAACAGGCGGACCAGTGAAAAGCAGGGCCTTGGCCTTGGTCTTGCCATATGCAAGGCCATAGTCGAATTCCATGGCGGGAGGATATTCGCTGAGAACAACACAAATGGAGGAGCTACGGTCAAGTTCTATCTGAAGGGAGATGGTGAATAGATGTTAAATCCGCTGCTTCTAATTGTCGAGGATGACAAACAGATAAGGAACTTCATCAATTTCTCCCTGACGTCCCAGGAATACGAATGCATAGAGGCAACTACAGGGAAAGAGGCGATTAACATTATCGCCACCCATAACCTTTCTGCAATAATACTTGACCTGGGTCTGCCCGACATGAGCGGTATGGATATCATAAGGAAAGTCAGGAGCTTCTCAGACATACCGATAATAGTCGTTTCAGCCCATGACCAGGACCATGACAAGGTTGAAGCTCTTGATGCGGGGGCAGACGACTACCTTACGAAGCCATTCTCCATAAAGGAGCTGCTTGCAAGGATAAGGGTGATCTTCAGACATTTTGATGTCACGAAAAAGGATATCCCCTCCATTTACAGGGTAGGGGACCTTGAGATAGACATGGAGAAGCACAAGGTAAGCCTTGAGGGAAGGGAGATACATTTCACCCCAATGGAATATGAGGTGCTGACACTTCTCGTAAAGAACGCAGGCAAGGTTCTGACGCACAAATACATCCTGAAGGAGGTCTGGGGATCGGACCTTGAAAGCGACATGCAGAGCGTAAGGGTGTTCATGGCGAACATACGGAGAAAGCTTGAGAGTAATCCCACCAAGCCCAGATACATACTTACTGAAGTGGGTATCGGCTACCGTTTTGCAGACGAATAGCAGGGGATATGGATTGAAAACGACCCTGATTGTGACAGGTGTTCTGGAAACGTGAAAAGACTGAAAGAAGGAGCTGCTGTCCGTCTTTCAGTCTTTGTGTTTAGTTCATGGATTTTTTAGGATCTAAACCAATTGAAACTCTCCCGGATGTCAAAGTTTGAACTGTCTCAATTCTTTTTCTGACTTTGCTTGCTAACTCACGACTTAAGTCACGAGTTTGCGCAAGCTTTTTTATCAATAATCTATGATCCTTGTTTCAAATGACAGGAATGAACAGCTCAGGCAGTTTCCTCTCAATACAGTTCGTTTCAAGCCATCCTGCAAAGCTTGCTACTGATTCATCATTGAAGTGTTTTGCATCGACCGGGCACTTCTTTACGCAGCTGCAGCACTTTATGCAAAGGTTTGAATCCGCAGTACTGAAATCACGGAAGTCAATGGCTCCAGTCGGGCAGGAAAGTGCGCATATGCCGCATTCTATGCAGGAGTCATCTGTAACCGGGGCGACTCTCTTCGAAGGCTTTCTTTCCTTGTAGGGGTTCTTTCCGGGTACATCGAACTTAACATATGAGTCTGTTACTTTGTCAAGAAAGCCCATGAGTGCAGTACCAAACCGCTTTGCGGATTCAAGGTCCTCGCTGTCAGGTCTTCCGGATGCGACCTTACTTGTATATGAGTGCTCCCCTATGAAGGCAGCTGCTGCGATGCAGATGGCACCTTTCCCTTCAAGGATATCCTTAAGCTCCAGCAGAGAATCATCATAATGCCTGTTGCCGTAGACGACAACAGGAACCATTAGTGCCCCTTCTGCCTTTATGGATGCCAGGGTCTCTGAAAGAAGTGAAGGGACCCTTCCGGCATATACAGGAATACCCATGACTACAAGGTCATCTGACCCGAATTCAAGGGTCTGGCTCCTTGAGGAAGGAAGGGTAAGGTCTATGGTATCATATTCAAGTCCGGTTCCATCAGCGACTGCTGTTACTATCTTCCTTGTGGTTCCCGTAGGGCTGAAGCAGATTGCGGTAAGCTTTCTCGTCATGCCATGCCTCCTGGTTTGTGTTCAGGTATTGTATCTTATGGATATATTCAAGTATACACCAGAACCCGGCGGATCATCCAGGCTTCTGCCATTACGGTTTATTATAACCATCCGGATATTTGATCCTTGTGAAGATGTCGGTCTCGAAGTGAGGCATATCCTGATTGGGCTCCCAGTAATAGCCTGCAGTGAGTCCGATGCTCTTTGCGATCTCAGCGCACTTCCTGAAGAACTCAGGGTCGTCATATTCATGACCGATCACATTCTTCGCAATATCGAATGCATTCCTCCTGGTATGCCTTGAATCCTTCGTCCAGGTCACTATGCTTCCCGGGGCTGTCCTTCCCTTGGCATAGAGGTAATCCTGCCTTTCCTGCGTCCTGTAGGTCTCAGTGACGATTACATCAAGTCCCCGGTCTTCAGCTATTTCAAGGAAAAGAAGCGCGGCTTCCCTCGTCTTTTCATCAAGCTCGTCAAGGCTGTCTATCCTTGCATAAGGGTCTATGTAGGTCCTGGTATCAGGAAGGCCTGAAAATGACCTGAACGCGCCATAACCTATTGCTGATATTAGACAGATCATTATTACAAAGAACCTTGCCTTGTATCTTCTTCTCTTCCGTACAGGTTTTGCTTTACTTGAAGTTGTCATTAGATCACCTGCCTATATAGTCAGTATCCTGATAAATGCTGAACCTGGCTTTATCCATTTCTTAATTTGGACGTATATTTTCATAACTTATGCTGTAGCGGGGAATGTAACTAATGGCTAAAATCCGCTTTTCAAAGCATATTGGAAGTGATAGTCTAAGGCTAGAGGATCGTTCAATCTTCTGGAATCAGATCGAACTGCGGGAGGTGATTTCATGCTGAGACCTGAAGAAGTAAGAAGCGCTTCAAGGAAAGTAGAGGAGGAAAACTACAGGTTCAGGAGATTCCTTAAGGTCCATGCTGACCCGAAAGACCTGGACAGAAGGTTCCTCAGGCTCCACAGGGAACTTTTCGAGAAATATGACTGCTCAAGCTGCAGGAACTGCTGCAGGGAATACCGGGTTGAGTTCACAAACAGGGAAATTCTTAAGGTGGCAAGGCTGCTTTCAATGACTGCTTCTGAGTTTTCTGACAGCTATCTTTCCGATGACATTGAAGGCAAGTCGATGAAATCGAAGCCCTGCCTTTTCCTCGGTGATGATGGTTCATGCAGGATCGAGGAATGCAAGCCTGCAAGCTGCAAAGGCTATCCGTATACAGACAAGACTGAAAGGATGGGAAGCCTCTTAAGTCTCGTTGACTCCGCATCCGTTTGTCCTGTAGTCCATGAGATGTTTGAAAGGCTGAAGGGTGAGTATGGGTTCAGGAGGCAAAGGTAGCCCGAAGATCATCAAAGATTCACATATTTCACTATAAAAACAGGCAAAATTTGCCTGTTTTTTGCATTCAAACGATTACATTTTTCTACTGTTTGTGAAGAAGACGAAGAATAGTGTTATAATGATTGGAGATTATAATCAGGCAGGTGACAGTGGAAATCACCTGACATAAGAAAAAAACGCGAGGTGTTGTAAGTGGTACAGGATATCAGAGTAGAACTGACAAAGAACAAGAGGGTAAAGCCTGACATGAAGACCGTAAAGTTCGGGAAGTCATTCTCGGACCATATGTTCCTCATGAACTATGAGGAAGGAAAGGGATGGTTTGATCCGAGGATCGTTCCGTACGGACCTGTTGAGATGGATATGGCGACCATGGTATTCCATTACGGACAGGAGATATTCGAGGGCATGAAGGCTTACAGGACCTCTGATGGAAAGGTACAGCTGTTCAGGCCTATGGAGAACATAAGGAGAATGGCAATATCAGGAGAGAGACTTGTAATGCCTGCTGTTGACGAGGACATGTTCCTCGCGGCACTTAAGAAGCTACTTGAGATCGATGCCGAGTGGGTTCCTTCCGAGGAAGCGACATCCCTCTATATCAGACCGTTCATGATTGCTACAGATGTGGGCCTTGGAGTGCATGCATCGAAGACCTACATATTCTGCATCATAACCTGTCCGGTAGGCAGCTATTATCCAGAAGGGCTGAATCCCATAAAGATCATGATCGAGAGCCAGGATGTCAGGGCGGTAAGAGGCGGAACCGGAATCGCAAAGTGCGGAGGAAACTACGCCGCATCACTCAGGGCAAGCCAGCTCGCGGAATACAAGGGCTACTCGCAGGTGCTCTGGCTTGACGGAGTCGAGAGGAAGTACATCGAGGAAGTCGGAAGCATGAACATCATGTTCAAGGTAAACGGAGAGGTGCTTACACCGAGCCTTACAGGATCAGTGCTTGCCGGGATCACAAGGAAGTCATGCATAGAGATCATGAAGACCTGGGGAATTGATGTCAAGGAGAGACTGATAACAGTTGATGAAATAGTTGCCGCTGCCGAGAATGGAACACTTGAAGAGGTCTGGGGAACCGGAACCGCAGCAGTTGTATCACCGGTAGGCTGGCTTACCTACAAGGACAAGACATTCGAGATAGGAGGCGGCCAGATAGGCGAGCTTACGCAGAAGCTGTATGACGGGCTTACCGGAATACAGTGGGGAAAGGTTCCGGATACAATGGGATGGACTGTTCCTGTAGAATAACGAAGTAATTCACCCCCTCAATCATGGAGGTATCCATGGTTTGAGGGGGTGTTTCAATTTTCAGTGAAGTATTTTTTTTTGCAGGCAATCAGGGAGCCCCTGGCAGCTTCATTATGAGTATCTCATCTTCATTCATTGTCACCAGCTCATATCCGTCAGAAATGAACTTGGGAACCAATGCCTCATGGTCACCCATGTATGCAGGCCTAAGGTCGATGACTATGTAGTCAGCCCGGAAGTATGAGCCATCAACAAGGTTATAGTCAAGGTCATAGAGCGTATCGCGGTCTGAGAGGTATCCTGTGAGGTAGCATGTGGCAAGTACTGAGCTTTCATCAGGGATCTTGTCCATTGCCTGCTTCATCGAGGTCAGTGTATCAGAATTGGCTTCAAGCATCCTGGGGTAGTGCTCATAGTATCCAAGGTGAAGCGAGGATATGAGTATGCCTGAGGATACTGCAATTGCCACAAGGATGCTTATGGCTCGCTTGTGGATGGGAAAGGTCCTGCCGGAAGACTCCTCTGATGCACCGGTTGAATCAGCATGGTCCTTGATGAACAGTAACGCCATGTACAGAAGGAGCACATAGGAGCCATAATTGTACTGGAACCTCATGTCATACTGGTACCTGTAATCCACCATGAGGTTCATGAGGATAAATGGAACAAGGAGTATCAGCCTTGTCAGCTTTCTTGAAAGGAGCGGCATGAATGCGAGTGGAGACATCATCTGGATGATGTAGCCAAGCTTTTCTTCCGCTAATACCTTTGAAAGTATGAAGCCGGGATTCCTGAGAACTGCATAGGGAACGGCTAAAAGCGACCATTTGGGTATTGCAATGAGGCCCTCGAACCGTCCGGTCATCGCCCCTTCCCCGAAATTATTAAGATACCTGATCGCACCGATGAAATATGCACCGGAAGCGAAGAACATTGCCAGTCCCTGCTTTAACATCTTCCTGTCAAGGATGATGAAGGCAGAAAGAGCCCAAATGTATAGTGCTGCATCCTCCTTGACTGAAAGTGTAAGGAGAGTGAAAATGATCATTCCGGGATCGCTCTTCTTCTCTATGGATAATATGAGCCAGAGAAGGAAGGGTACAAGGAAACAGTTCTCGTGCAGGTCATAGAAACCTGATGTAATAAGGGCTGCAGAGAACAGGTAGATCATGGAGAAGGTTATCTGAACCTTGGCTGCAAGCCTGAAATGCCTGGCTATGAGGATCATGGGTATCATTCCCGACCCGACTATGACCGCCTGAAGGACGTTCAGGGTGGCCGGAGTCCTTATTATCATGAAGAACGGAAGCATCAGATAGTATACCGGTGACAGGTGGATACGAAAGTGTGACAGCGTCATGTTCCTCTCCAGGGTTGTTAGCGGCTGGAGCTTTTCAGCCATGCTGTGGAACATCTGGGCGAAGAGGTTGAAGTCATAGGTCGGTGTGGACAGTGTCTCGTACCTGGCATACAGTATGCGTCCACTGAGGAAGATCTGGATGAGCATGGCTATTATTGCGACCGCAAATGCTGCGCGGTCATTATCAAAGGAAGCTGATTTACTGTTGAATACCATAAATAGCGCGATTATGAGGACGATGTACACAAGGAGAAATGGGACGATCGCCTCAGCATCAGACACTGCGAACAACTTGCTTCTCAGGTCCAACCAGGGAATAGCATAAAGATTGAAGGAGACCATGCCAAGGCCTGATATGCTCAGCAGGATATCCGGAAGCCATCTTGCTTTCCAGGCTGAGAAGAATATGTCCCTTGCCAATATGAGGGACGTCAGGTTGAGGATCAATAGAGTAGCTGCGGGCATCGTGAATTTCATGCGAAGCATCACAGAAGCTGAGAATGCGATCCATGACAGGAAAAGCAGTCGGCCTGCCAGGTCATTGCCATAAGCTGTTTTAGATGCCCTGTTTATTATCATCAGAAATAATCCTGTGAAAGCGATCCAGGAGAGTACCAAAGGCAGCAGACCCTCCAATCCGGCATGGTTTACGGAAAAATATGATGGAGTATCCCTGTATATCCAGTTCATCAGGGTGCTTGCAAGAAGCCATGATGCGATTATGGTCATAACAATCTGATTTGCAGTGGAAAGTGATTTTTTGAGTGATTCAAATATATCCATATGAGGCCCTTTCGTCTTATGCAAGGAAATTGGCATATGCATATTGTTATTATACATTACAGGCTTTGTTATTCGTTGGGATCTCACAGTTTTTTTGAAATTATTCAAATTGAATACCAGAGGTGGAGTCTGGAAGGGAATGCGCCTTATTATCAGTTGGTTGCATGAATATGCAGTTTCATCGTTCAAAATGGTGATTTTGTGGTAAAATGGTTTCTATAGCTTTTTTGATGGGAGAGATATTATTGGAAAAGACCTTGAAATACTCGTTTTTACAATCAGTGCCGGTGCTTCTTGGATATATTTTCCTGGGCATGGCCTTCGGGATACTCCTGCAGCAGGCTGGATATGGTGTTATCTGGGCGTTCTTCATAAGCCTCACTGTATATGCAGGCTCAATGCAGTTCGTACTGGTATCGTTCCTAAGGGAAGGAACTCCTCTTGGTGTGGTTGCAGCCATGACGCTCCTCATCAACAGCAGGCACCTTTTCTATGGGATATCCTTCGTAGACAAGTTCAAGAGGATGGGCAGGAAGTATTTCTATATGATATTCTCGCTTACTGATGAGACATATTCTCTGCTCTGCGCCCTCGATGTCCCTGAGGGAGTGGATGAGAAGAAGGCGTCCTTCCTTATTTCAGCGCTTAACCAGTCCTACTGGGTAACTGGCAGCGTGATCGGCGCGATAGCCGGTCAGCTGATACCCTTTGACTTCACCGGAATTGACTTTTCAATGACCGCTTTATTCACTGTCATATTCATAGAGCAGTGGATGGGCTACAAGTCCCATTTTCCGGCGATAGCAGGGTTGATTTCCTCAGTCTTATTCCTTGTGGTCCTCGGACCTGACAGGTTCATCCTGCCAAGCCTCATTGCCACGGTATTCATGCTCATGGCAGGAAAGAAGAAGGTAATTCATGCGATGGAGGGGGCAAAGTGATGACGATAGGATTCAGTGAGTCAATTGCGATCATAGCGGTTACAGGAGCACTTACCGTTGCGGTGAGGGCGCTTCCCTTCATACTCTTCGGACGGCACAAGGAAATGCCTAAATCAATAGACTACCTTGGCAAGATACTTCCACCTGCTATAATAGCCACTCTTGTAGTTTATTGCCTTAAGGGGATAGAGTTCGGTACATTTGGATCATTCGTCCCTGAGCTTGTATCAGCAGCTCTGGTTGCAATTCTCCATGTATGGAAGAGGAATGTCCTTCTAAGCATGGCTGGAGGGACTGTATTGTACATGTTCCTGGTCCAGGTTGTATTCGTGAGATAAAGTATGGAGTATCCGGCTGATAGGATACTCAATTCAAAAGCCATGGCGGGAGGAAGTCCTCAAGCCATGGCTTCTTGATTTTTCGCTTGGGTCTGATTGCGCAAAATGAGGTTTAGGCATGTGAAAATCTTAATTAATGATGTGGATCCAGAAAATAACTCAATATTGATAAATATTTATCAGATTATTGAATACCTTTACACGCTGCAGTATACTTTATATGGATTCATCAAACCAGTTCGACGAAATGGTCTGATGGAAAATAATATGAAGAGAGGCGAAACCATGTCAAAGTATCCAGCATTGTTTTCTCCTGTGAAGATCGGCTCCATGGAGGTTAAGAACCGCATAGCCATGATGCCCATGGGAGTCTTTTCTCCAAGGCTAATGGGACCAAACGGAGCATATACAAAGGATGGCGCTGACTACTACATTGAACGTGCAAAGGGTGGTACCGGGCTCATCATAACCGGACTTCTTCCCGTAGCGTGGCTGCCAAAGGGCCATGGTCCCGGAGACCAGGGCGAAGGCTTCTACAAATATATCGAGCAGCAGAAATACCTTGCGGACGGCATCCACAAGTACGGATCCAAGGTAATAGTCCAGATCACAGCTCTTTCCGGAAGGTCAAGCATGCACCATACTGACCCTGCTCCAAGCGAGCTTCCTAACGTATGGGATCCGACGCACAACAACAGGGAAATGACCGTAGCTGAAATCAGGGATTACATCGAGATGTTCGCGAATGCCGCCCTTGCAAACAAGATGGCGGGAATAGACGGAGTTGAGGTCCATGCTGTACATGAAGGGTATCTTCTGGACCAGTTCACAATGGAGAATACCAACCACAGGACTGATGAGTACGGCGGAAGCCTTGAGAACAGGCTGAGGTTTCCAACTGAGATAGTGAAGGCGATAAAGGCCAGATGCGGGAGCGATTTCCCGGTTACCGTAAGGTACAGCGTAAAGAGCTATATGAAGGGGTTCAACAGGGGGGCTTTGCCTGGAGAGACGTTCACTGAGTTCGGAAGGGACTATGAGGAGAGCATAGTGGTCGCGAACATGCTTGCAGAAGCAGGGTATGACGCACTTAACTGCGACAACGGCTCCTATGACAGCTGGTACTGGCCTCATCCTCCTGTATACATGCCAAAGGCCTGCAACCTGGAGGACGTCAAGTTCATTAAGAAGCATGTTTCCATACCTGTGATCTGCGCTGGAAAGTTCGACGATCCAGCTCTTGCGGACAAGGAGATCGCCTCAGGCGGAATAGACATGATGGGGATGGGAAGGCCTCTTCTTGCTGACCCGTACATGGCGAACAAATTTCTTGCAGGAGAGGAGTCTGACATCAGGCCCTGCATAGGCTGCCATAACGGATGCCTCTCGAGGATATTCCAGATGAAGGACATCTCCTGCGCAGTGAACCCGGCCTGCGGCAGGGAGCTCACCTATGGCATCGGAAAGGCTGACAAGGTAAAGAAGGTACTTGTTGTCGGAGGCGGGATCGGAGGAATGGAGGCGGCTAGGGTATGTGCGCTGAGAGGTCATGACGTCGACCTTTATGAGAAGACAGGAAGGCTTGGAGGACAGTTCATACCTGCATCAGCCTTTGACTACAAGGAAGACGACAGGAGGCTACTAACCTGGTACGAGAAGCAGGTTAAGGATACAGGGGTAAATGTCAGGCTGAATACTGCAGCAGACAGTGACCTCATTAAGGCTTCGGACTATGATGAGATCTTCGTAGCCACAGGTGCTGTGGAGAAGAAGCTGGATACTCCGGGCTTCGACAAGAAGAACGTGACATACACGATAGATACGCTCCTGAACGGGAACATTGAAGGGGAGAATGTCCTTATAGTAGGCGGAGGACTGACCGGTATAGAGATAGCCTGCGACCTGGGAAAGAAAGGCAAGAAGGTCACTGTGGTGGAGGCTCAGGACACCATACTGAATTCCTTCGGGCTTTCAGCAGCCAACTACAACATGCTTATGGAGATGATCGACTATTACAAGGTAAACGTCATGAAGTCAACCGTCGTGACAAAGTATGAGAACGGTATTGCTGATGTGGTCACTACAGTCAGGAACTACCCGAACATAAACAACAGGGCGAAGCTGATGTTTGCGGCAGGACCTTCGGGTCTGCCTGTACCTTCTCAGGTAAAGGCAGACCATGTCATAGTCTCGGTCGGGTATTCAAGCGACAACAGCCTTTATGAGGAGATCAGGGCAGACAACGTCCATATCATAGGGGATGCGGTGAAGCCTGAAAATGTCATGAAGGCAGTGTGGGATGCATACGATGCGGCGAGAATGATCTGATGGTAAATGAAAGAAGCCGGGGAAAGTCTTTGTGACTTTTCCCGGCTTCTTTCATAGGCACTCCTCAAGCTCCACTGTGAAAGTGACTGAACCATCCCTGCTGTCTGCTGTGATGCTGCCGTTATGGGTATCAAGTATCTTCCTTACTATTGCAAGGCCCAGTCCGCTGCCCTCTGTGGAGCGGGAGCTGTCGCCCTTGTAGAAGCGCTCGAATATCCTCTCAAGCTCTTCTTCATTCAGGGCAGGACCGGTATTGACAGTCTTGAACATGACCTTTCCATTGTCTTTTTTAAGGATTATTGATAACCTGCCTTCCTTTTCAGAGAACTTGACCGCATTCTGAATAAGGTTCAGCCAGACCTCGTACAGCAGGTGGCGGTCTCCGGTTATTTCAATGTCATCAAGGTCCACATCAAGGTCGAGCTCCTTCCTTGACCATTCAGGCTCAAGCAGGAGTATGACCTTCCTTATCTCCTCGTCCAGTGAGAACACCGTCTTCTGTGAGGGTATGGACTTTGAATCAAGGCTGGAAAGCTTCAGGAGGTTAGATGAAAGCTGGGACAGCCTGTCGCTTTCACTGATTATGATGTCAGTATACTCGTCATGCCTGTCTTTGCTGAGGTCCCTGTTCCTTATAAGCTTCGCATAGCCTCTTATGGAGGTTATCGGTGTCCTGAATTCGTGGGATACGTTGGATACGAAATCTGTCCTCAACCGTTCGATGTCCTTAAGCTCCCTTACCATAAGGTTGAAGTCTTCGGTAAGCTTGCCGATTTCGTCCACGCTCTCCACCTTCACCTGTATGTCGAAATTACCGGAAGCGACCTCCTTGGATGCGTCGGAAAGCCTGAGTATCGGCCTTACTATGCTCTTTACTGCAAGAAGTATGATACCTGAGCCTATCAGAACGCTTATGAGGAAGACTATGTTCATCCTGGAATGAAGCTCCCTGAATTCCTGGAACTGCACCGGCAGGACCTTCGTCATGTCATTGAAGGTAGTCCTTCTCATGAACATTGCGATGACTGCGAATGTGATGGAATTGAGGAGCCACCATACGAACAGGAATAGAAGGGTGAATTTGGTGTATATCGACTTGAACCTGAATATTTTCCTCATACGTTCTTCACCAGCTTGTACCCCAGGCCCCTTACTGTCACGATGGTGAATTCAGGGGTCTCCTCGAATTTTTCCCTCAGCCTCTTGATGTGCACGTCTACCGTTCGTTCCTCGGTGTCGTTGTCGAGCCCCCAGATCTTCTCCATCAGGTCCTGCCTTGTGAATATCCTGCCGGGATAGCTCATGAGCTTGAATAGGAGCATGAATTCCTTGAGGGGCAGCGTAACCTGCCTTCCGCTGCCTGATACGGTAAGGGTCTCACTGTCAGCAGTGACACCGCCTATTGTTATCTTCTTTTCGGTTGAGATCCTTGCCCGCCTCAGGAGTGCCGATACCCTGAGCAGCATCTCGTCCAGGTCCACGGGCTTCACCATGTAGTCATCCGTGCCTGATTCGAAGCCCTGCCTCTTGTCGTCGAACTCGTCCTTCGCCGTGACCATGAGGACCGGAAGGGTGTAGCCGCTGTCCCTGAGGCTCCTTACCAGCTCGTACCCATCCATTCCCGGCATCATTATATCTGCCACAAGAAGGTCAATGGACTCCCTGTCGCAGACATCAAGCGCTTCAATGCCATCGGCTGCTTCAAGTACCCTGTAGCCTTCGGCTTCAAGGTATGTGGCAATGAGCTTCCTTATGTTCACATTGTCCTCGGCTACAAGTATGTTGACCATTTTTAAATCAGTCCTTTATTATCACAGGCTCCTGAGAGCATCTATAGGATTCAGCCTGCTCGCTTTCCTTGCGGGCATGAAGCCGAAAAGTATGCCGACTGCTGCGGAGAATCCGAGAGCGATATATACGGTAGTCGGAGCTATTGTGAATCCCGTGCCGATGAATCCGGCGGCAAGGTATGCTATAAGTGCTCCGACACCAAGGCCTGCAGCTCCTCCTATAAGTGACAGGAATATGGACTCTATTATGAACTGTGCCTGTATCGTGAGGGGAGTGGCTCCAAGGGCTTTCCTGAGGCCTATCTCTGTCCTTCTTTCAGTCACGGAGACAAGCATCATGTTCATGATACCTATGCCGCCCACCACAAGTGATATGGCAGCTATGCCTGCGAGAAGCAGGGTCATCATGCCTGTTATGCTTTCGAACGAGCTTATCATGTCGCCCATGTTGAAGACGCTGAACGCATTTTCCTTGTAGTTGAAGGCTGCATCAAGCACACCTTCGATCTCCACGACAGTCTCGTCTGCCTTTACGGTATCTATAAGGAAAGCATCGAGGCTCGTTATGTTCCTTATACCCATTGACCTCATTGCCGTAGTGTACGGAATGATGACCGATGAGTTGACTGAGCTTGCCCCGAAGGCGCTTGACGGTGACAGTGTACCGATTATAAGGTAGGTCCTGCCTCCAATGAGGAGCTCCTGTCCTATGGGATCCTTGCCGTAGAAAAGCTCATTTGTGATGTCTGAGCCGACGACTGCCACCTGGCTTGCTGAGTCAAGGTCCAGTATGTTGATTGCCCTGCCTGATTTCAGCAGGCCATCGTCATTCCTGAAATACACCTCATTGTTTCCCTGAACGGTCACATCATCGAGTATTGTGCCGTCATATGCTACGCTCATTCTCCTGGAAACAGTGGGGGACACCCCGGATATGTTTGGAAGTGATGCTATCCTTCCCACATCCTCATCGTCAAGGCCCTGCTTTACAGCTGTTCCCATGGCGTTAACCGTCACCTTGTTCACTCCGAGGCTCGTTACCTGGTCTGTTATGCTGCTGGTCGCTCCCTGGACTATGGTGATGAGGGCGATTATCGCAGCTACACCTATGACTATGCCGAGCATCGTCAGGAAGGAGCGCAGCTTGTTCGATATTATGTTCTCAAAGGACATCCTCATGCTCTCAAATATCATTATACCATGCTCCCTTCGGACAGATAACCGTCCAGGATATTGACCACTCTCTTCGCATGCCTTGCTATATGGACATCGTGGGTGATCATGACTATTGTGCTGCCTTCCGAATTCAGCTCTTCGAAGAGCTCCATTACCTGAGTTCCGGTCTTCTGGTCAAGGGCTCCTGTGGGCTCGTCTGCCAGAAGTATGGAGGGCTCGGTCACAAGCGCCCTTGCGATGGCAACCCTCTGCTGCTGACCCCCTGACAGCTGGTTCGGAAGACTTGTGAGCTTGTCTCCGAGGCCCACCTTGACAAGGACGGCCTTCGCCCTCCTTTTCCTTTCGGACAGGGGGACCCTTGAGTATATGAGGGGAAGCTCCACGTTCTGCAGGGCAGTCATCCTTGGTAGAAGCTGGAAGCTCTGGAATATGAAGCCTATCTCCCTGTTCCTCACCCTGGAGAGCTCTGTCTCGTCAAGCTCCCCTGTGTCATTGCCTGCGAGCGTATATTTGCCGGATGACGGTACATCAAGACACCCTATGATGTTCATTAGAGTCGATTTTCCTGAGCCTGACGGGCCAAGGATGGATAGGAACTCGCCCTTTTTGACTTTAAGGTCCACTCCGTGAAGCACCTCTATGTCCTCGTCTCCCATGCTGTAGCTTTTGGATATGTTCGCCATGCTGAGTATCTCATCCATCAGTTCTCACCGTCCTGGAGTCCTCTTCCCATTCCGCCGCCAAGACCGAAGCCTGCTGCTTCAACAGGTTCGCCAAGGAGCACCTTTTCATCAGAGCTTACCCCGCTGAGTATTTCAACTGTCTTTCCATCGTTGATCCCGGTTGTTATCGGACTCTTCAAGGCGATGCCTTCTGCACCCTCCTTGAGCACATATGCGGTATTGTCATCGTTGAACTGTATTGCTGTCATCGGCAGGGTAACGGCATTCTTCACTTCATCCTTCAGAAGGGTGACCTCTGCTGACATACCTACCTTCAGGGCTTCATCGTAGTCAAGCTGGACAACAGCGAGAAAATAGGTAACCCCATTGATTATCGAACCTTCCTTGGAGATGCTTTCAACGACTCCTGTAAATTCCCTGTCAATTGCGCTTACTCTGACCTTTACCTCCTTGCCGGCCGTGACCGCTGCAAGCTCGTATTCATCGACCTTCACGCTTACCTCAAGGTCCGTGTAGTCGACTATCGTCATGAGCTTTGTCCCCGGAGATACGGTCTCGTTCTCCTCCACGAATATCTCAGCGACTTCACCGTCCATGCCGGCTTCAGGGTTCACGCCCGAGCTCGGGTTCAGAAGGTCCTTGCCTTCCTTAACGAGTTCTCCTTCGCTTACATAGATATCATCGATCGTAGCAGACCTTTCGGATAGTATGGTCTCCCTGCTGTTGGCCTCTATGTTGCCAGCAAAGGAATACCAGGTGGTGATGTCAGACGCACTGGCTGTTACAGCCTCATATGCCAGTGGCTTTGGCGTCAGCAGCGAGTTTCCTGCAAATACCGCTATCGCAGCGCCTGATATTACAAGCACCCAGTTCCTCAGTCTTTTCCTTTTCTTCTTATCCAATGCAGATTCCTCCTAAATTCTTTTGTCTTGCCAAAGTATAGGGCTCCATTATGAACTCTGGATGAACTTTCGGCTCTGGTGCCTAACTGAGGGCCATAATGATATAATATAGGGTAGAAGGATAAAGTATCCATGGCATTCTGGAGGTGACCAAAAATGGAAAGGGAAAAGCTTGGAAGGACGGGACTTATGGTAAGCCCTGTGACATTCGGGGGGATAATCGTCGATGCCGAGACTCAGGAGAAGGCCAACGAGTATGTCAGCTTTGCAATAGGCAGTGAGGTAAACTATTTCGATGTGGCGCCATCCTACGGGATCGCACAGGAGAGGCTGGGCCCTGCGCTCAAGCCATACAGGAAGGATGTGTTCCTTGCCTGCAAGACCATGAGAAGGGACTACGAGGGTGCCCAGGAGGAGCTCATTTCATCGCTCAAGGCCCTCAAGACTGACTGGTTCGACGTCTATCAGCTTCATGCGCTGTCGAAGATGGAGGACCTGGAGGAGGCTTTCGGACCGGGAGGTGCAATGGAAGCCCTTCTGATAGCAAAGCGAGACGGCCTCATAAGGAACATCGGCTTCTCAGCCCACAGCGAGGAGATTGCCCTTAAGGCCATCGGGATGTATGACTTCGACACAGTTATGTTCCCCATGAACTGGGCAATGGGAATAAATACAGGCTGGGGTGACCGAATCTCCGAAGCAGTGAAGGAGACCTACAAGGGCTTCATAGGAATAAAGAGCCTTGCCAAGAGAAGGTACCTGGAGGATGAAACCAAGGACTTCCCGAAATCCTGGGTGAAGACCATCTGGGATGAGGAGAGGCTCGGCAGGCTTGCCATGAAATATGCGATACAAAAGGGTGTGCATACGCTGATCCCACCAGGAGACATTGACCATTTCAGGTTCATGATTGAGCGTATCGATGACCTCAGGAAATACCCAATGTCTGATGATGATGAGGAATTCCTGAAGATACATGCAAGGAAGCTTGAATTTTACCCCATCTGGCCAAAGAAGCGGGAGGGAGAATGATGTTTGAGGATCCCAGGGGACCGATCGAGCGATACCTTTGGGGCAGTTTTGTTATAAATGGCGAGGAGCATACTGGAAGTGGAGAGAACAGGAAGGGCAAGGGCAAGGACATCATGATATTGTCAGGCAATGTAAGGCGATGGAAGGAGAGGCAGGGACACATCCTGACCGAATCCATGGTCGAAAGGGTGCTTGAAAATGGCTGTGATATACTTATTATCGGAAACGGTGCGGAGGGGGCCCTGGAGGTGCCTGACTCTGTCATCGACTACCTGAATGACAACGGGGTGGCAAGGGTGATGGTCCTTAAGACACCTGATGCCTGCAGGGCATACAACGAGCTTTTCAGGAAGGGTATGGATGTTGCGCTGCTTGCGCACGGAACCTGCTGATTCGGTTATTGTTTGTTTTTAATCTGATTTTCCCTATAATTAGTTGTAGGGGATTTTATCTATTCCCGTAATTATTTCATTGTGGGAGGCGCAAATGGCAGGAAAGCTGAAACTGTTCGGGTTCAATAACCTGACAAAGACACTGAGCTTCAACATATATGACGTGTGCTACACGTCAAGTGAAAAGGAGCAGACTGACTATCTGAGCTATGTTGATGAATGGTTCAACTCAGAAAGGCTGACTAAGATACTGGAGGACGTGACCGGGATAATTGGTGCACATGTCCTTAATATTTCAAAGCAGGATTACGACCCTCAGGGGGCGAGTGTTACAGTTCTCATATCAGAGGAGCCCGTCGAGGAGAGCCTGGTGGATGAGACCTGCAACAGGGGTATTGGCGTATACGGGAAAAGGACGTCGGTTGCTGGCCACCTGGACAAGAGCCACCTTACTGTCCATACGTATCCTGAGTATCACCCAGACCACAACATATCGACCTTCAGGGTGGACATTGACGTATCTACCTGCGGGACCATATCGCCGCTCAAGGCTCTTGATTACCTCATCGGAAGCTTTGACTCCGATATCATCACCATAGACTACAGGGTAAGGGGATTTACAAGGGCTGAGGACGGAAGCAAGATATTCATAGACCACAGCATAGAATCCATAAGGGACTTCATAGACAAGGACACTCTAAGCTCCTATGAGACCCTTGACGTCAACATCAAGGGAGAGAACATCTTCCACACAAAGATGATGGTGAAGAAACCCGACCTTGGCGACTACCTTTTCACAAGGAAGGTAGCGGATTTCACTGAAGAGGAAAAGCAGATGATCGTAAAGAGCCTGAGGAAGGAAATGATCGAGATATACATGGGGCAGAACCTTGAGATAAGGGAATAGAAAACATACGCGGAGGTAACAATGGAACTTTGGTTTTCAGAATTTCACAGCGAGGATGTCAAATTCTCGGTAAGGATAGACAGGCAGCTATATTCGGGAAAGAGCGACTTCCAGAAGATCGAGGTCTTCGAGAGCCCGGGGCTCGGAAAGTTCTTCACTCTCGACGGCTTCATAATGATAACGGAAAAGGATGAGTTCATATACCACGACATGATCGTCCATGTGCCCATGGCGACTAACCCTGGAATTGAGAAGGTCCTAGTAATAGGAGCCGGAGACGGTGGAACGGTCAGGGAGCTTACAAGGTACAAGGGCATAAAGAGGATCGACATGGTGGAGATAGACAAGCTGGTCGTAGATGTGTGCAGGGAGTATTTCCCTAACTCCACATCGGGACTTGATGACGAGCGTGTCAACCTGTACTTTGAGGACGGACTTGCCTTCGTAAGGGACAAGGTCAATGAGTACGACCTCATTATCGTCGACAGCACGGACCCAATAGGACCTGGAGAAGGACTTTTCACAAGGGAGTTCTACGGCAACTGCTACAAGGCACTCAAGGATGACGGCATACTTGTCAACCAGCATGAAAGCCCGTTCTACCCGGAGTATGCGAAGCAGATGCAGAGGGCTCATGCAAGGATCACCGAGTTCTTCCCGATTGCATCGGTCTACCAGGTCCATATACCGACCTATGCCTCAGGACACTGGCTGTTCGGTTTCGCATCAAAGAGGCTTGACCCTTTAAGGGACCTCGATGCGGATAAATGGAACGGACTGGGACTTAAGACAAGGTACTACAACACCGAAATACACAGAGGAGCCTTCGCCCTTCCGAACTATGTGAAGGAACTGCTCGAAGGCGGGAGGTAAATTTGAGAGAGCTCGTATTGGGATTCTATGGCTTCGGGAAAAGCGCCCAGAGGTATCACCTGCCGTATCTGAATATAAGGGAAGGCATAAGGGTCAAGACCATTGTGCTTCCAAGCATAAAGAAGAGGGCAGAGGAGATGAAGGCATATCCTGATGTGATATTCACTGAGGATGAGACAGTCATGCTGGAGGACCCGGAAATTGACATGATCGTAGTTGCCACGCCCTCAGACACGCATTTCTGCATGGCTACAAGGGCTCTCCATTCAGGAAAGCACGTGCTTGTCGACAAGCCCTTCTGCTCCAGCTTCGAGGAAGCCTGGACCCTCCTTGAGCTTGCAAAGGAAAAGGGACTTATCGCCATGCCATTCCAGAACAGGAGATTCGACAGCGACATACTGACGGCAAAGAGCATAATCGAGTCAGGAAGGCTTGGAGAGATAGTTGAGATCGAGTCGCATTTTGACTATTACAGGCCAAATGAGGAATACAGGCCCGGTTCCTGGTACATAGATGGTGCTCTGTTCGGACTTGGCATACATACTGTGGACCAGATGACCATGCTTTTCGGGATCCCAGACTCTGTGATCTATGAGAGAAGGAGCCAGAGGGAGGAGAGAAATCCCGAGGATTCCTTCGAGATCACACTTTACTACGGGAAGACAAAGGCTGTGGTCAAGACCAGCCACCTTGTGGGCATCCCTTACCCGAGGCTGACGATCCACGGAACAAAGGGAAGCTTCGTCAAGCAGGAGATCGACAGGCAGGAGAGGTTCCTGAAGGAATACATCATGCCGGGAACGGAAGGCTTCGGGGAAGACAGTCTTGAAGACTTCGGAATCCTGAGGACCTACGAGGGCGATATGGGTGCTGATGAGAGGTTCCCTACCGTATCGGGCGACTACGGAAGGGTATACGACCATATGCGTGAGACCATACTCCATGGTGCAAAGCCTTACCTCACAAGGCAGGAGATCCTGACTGACATCCTGATCCTTGAGAAGGCGTTCAGCGAAGAAGCGCCATTTGTCATAAGGGACTTCAGGAACCTTCCGGAGATGGAAGGGATACTCTAGCGGACAATGAAAATCATGTGCTTATACTTCGATTCAGGAGGACCAGGGTGACCTGGCCCTTTTTTTGCAGGTTGAGATAAATGGGGCTATAATTGTAGATGTCGTTAATTTACAAAAGAGAAATTTAAAGCGGGTGATGCAATTGGAGAGAAGAGGAAAGAACAGTCCGGGTGAGATACTCGGCATGTGGAAAAACATAAGACTGAGGCTGCTTTGGCAGGGGATAGCAGTAGGGGTCTCTTCCGGATTGGTTGTCGTACTGTACAGGATAGCACTTGAAAAGGCTGAACATGCAAGGAAGCTTGTCCTTGGAGAAGCTTCGGGAAGCCTTCTCGTAACGGCCCTTTGGTTTGTTGCTCTCATTGCTGCAGGCCTCTTCACAGGATACCTTATAAGACGTGAGCCGCTTATAAGCGGAAGCGGCATACCCCAGGTCGAGGCGGTGCTTGCAAGGAAGATAGACATGGACTGGCTGTCTGTAGTCACAAGAAAATTCATTGGTGGTGCTGTGGCAATCGGAGCCGGACTGTCTCTTGGAAGGGAGGGCCCTTCGATACAGCTCGGTGCAGCAGCCGGGCAGGGGCTTGGCAGGATACTGAAGAGGACAAGGACTGAGGAGAAATACCTTATAACAAGCGGCGCAAGTGCAGGACTCGCTGCAGCCTTCAATGCACCGCTTGCCGGAGTCATGTTTTCCCTTGAGGAGGTACACAGGCATTTTTCACCTCTGGTGCTCCTTTCCGCGATGTCAGCGGCGCTTACTGCAGACCTGGTATCAGCCAGATTTTTCGGACTGTCTCCGGTCTTCCATGTCGGCGAGGTAATGGCTCTGCCTTTGGAATACTACGGTTACATAATCATACTGGGGATAATAGTCGCCATATTCGGTGTCATCTTCAACAGGTCCATCCTCCTGTCGCAGGATGCATACAAGAAGATGGGCTTCATCCCGAAAGACCTGAGGATCCTTATACCGTTCATCATTGCGGGAATACTTGCATTCTTATACCCTTCGGCACTTGGCGGCGGTCACGGGATCTTTGACTCACTCATGGAAGGGAACATGACTGTAAACGCCATCCTCCTGGCACTTGCAATAAAGTACCTTTTCACAATGGTATGCTATGGCTCCGGAGCGCCTGGAGGAATATTCTTTCCGCTGCTGGTGCTTGGAGCGCTTACAGGAGGAGCATATGGGAATCTCCTTGCGGACTTCATGGGAGTGGACCCTGTATTCATAAAGAACTTCGTGATCCTCGCAATGGCAGGCTACTTCACCGCAATCGTCAGGGCACCGATAACAGGAAGCATACTGATAACTGAAATGACGGGGTCCTTCACCCATCTGCTTTCACTAAGTGTCATATCACTGACTGCATACGTGGTTGCAGACCTCCTGAAATCAGAGCCGATATACGAGTCCCTTCTTGAAAGGCTTCTTTCGAAAGGCGGCGTTTCCTTCACCGGGAACAAGAAGAACAAGGTGATGATCGAGATTCCGGTATTCATGGATTCGAAGCTGGATGGAATGCTTGTAAGGGACATGGGACTGAAGTCCGATTGCCTTATCGTAAATGTAGGCAGGGGAGGGCATGACATTCTTCCCGGCGGGGACACCATGCTTCATTCCGGTGACTGCATCACATTGCTGGTTGAGGAAACATCGGCCTCAGAGGTCAAGGAAAGGCTGAAGATACTTGGAGGATCCTCTCTAAATAAACTCGAATGATAACTGTATTGGCAGCAGCATGACCGGGATTCCCTGAGTGCTGCTGCCATTTTTTTGTATCTACAAAACCACTTGT
>DIXH01000061.1:26764-27001 GCA_002428605.1 Clostridiaceae bacterium UBA6085 | reverse complement strand
CCTTTTGACAATCCTGCGTCATTCTTATTTGTATTATTATCCCCTGACCTTCAGAGAGATATCTATTATCCTTGTTATCAGATCCCTGTAGCTAAGGCCGATGCCCTTTGCGCTCTTAGGGAACAGGGAGGTCTTTGTCATTCCTGGAAGTGTGTTGAGCTCAAGGAGGTATGGCTTTCCTTCGTTAAGTATGAAGTCTACCCTGGCGTATACCGAGCACTTCAGTGCCTCGTAGGA
>DIXH01000061.1:0-26699 GCA_002428605.1 Clostridiaceae bacterium UBA6085 | reverse complement strand
TTTCGATCATGACCTCGGTGTCGTACTTAAGCGCTTCCTCAAGTCCGTTCCTTGCCTCTTCATAGCCGTCGCATATGAATGTGGCGACGGATGAGCCTCCGCTGTTAGGCTTCACAACTACCCTTGCTCCAAGCTCCCCCATTCTTTCCTTTGTTAAGTCCTCCATTGACCTCGCTATCATCCAGTCAGCTGTCCTTACACCCTTCTGCCTGAGGACAGTCTTTGCGATGTCCTTGTCCATGCACATTGAACTCGCAAGTACTCCGCAGCCTGAATATGGGACTCCAAGGGCTTCAAGCACAGCCTGGACTGTACCGTCCTCACCGTACTTTCCGTGAAGTGCAAGGAGAGCAAAATCAAGCCCCTTTGCCTTCTCGAATATGTCATCCCTTGAATCAAGAACTACCTCTACCGGTTCAAACCTCTCAGTGTCAATGTTTGCCAGCATCTCTCTGCCTGACCGGAGGGATATCTCCCTTTCGCTCGATATCCCTCCCATAAGTACACCTATCTTCATCTTCATATGTTCAACTCCTATAATTGTTGGGTATTCTGTCAAAAATCCAGTCGGAAACCTTGATTGCCGCAATGCCGTATATTATGCCACCGAATATGTCGAGGACGACATGCTGCCTTATAAGCACCGTAGATACTATTATAAGCACCGAAATGATTATTGAAAAGACTTTCCAGCTTTTCGAATATACCCTGCTTCGAAGTATCGCTGCACATACCACGAATGTAACGAGCACATGGATCGATGGAAAGCAGTTGTATGGCTTGTCGAATCCATAGGTAAACCTTACCAGGTACAGGAATATCCCATCTCCTGAGACATCAGGCCTTGTAACCGTCGACTGGAAAAAATAAAAGGTCACATATGATGACAGGTATCCGATATCCAGTGCAAGAGCTGCCCTTTTGAAAATATTACCATCAAGGAAAAACAGGATCATGCCTCCTATGATTATGAAAGGGTACCAGATGTCATAGAAGATAATGAATGATGGCACGAAGGGAAGCATCCTGTCCAGTCCTGTAGAAAGGTCCAGGACATTCTCCGTGGGATTGTTGAATAGAAAATACAGGCTTGCTGAAGCGATAACAGAGAGGAGCAATAACACCCTCCCTAATGTGATCCCGTATTTTCCTGTGATTTGCCTGACCATATGCTGTCCTCCAAAAATCAAATGTCTGATAGCTCGATGGCTACCCTCTCTCTGCTTATCTCATAGCTTTCCGGTCCTTCACCGTCGTCATCCGCCTGGACATCAGGCAGGATAACCGAGAAATCCGAGCCCATTTCAAGCTCACTCATTACCTCGCAGCGTCCCCCCATGATGTCAACAAGCTTGTCGACGATCGAAAGTCCGATTCCGGTCCCTTCGTGGTCCCTTGTGGTAGACTTGTTTACCTGTATGAACCTGTCGAATATGTCCTTGAGCTTGTCTGACGGAATTCCGATCCCGGTATCGCTTACGCTTATCCTTACCTCATCGTCCTGTTCAGAGATCATGACCTTTATCTCACCACCAGGGGGCGTGAATTTGATGGCGTTTGACAGAAGGTTAAGGACTACCCTTTCAAGGCTGTCCTTGTCCAGGGCTATGTGCTTCTCCTCGAATTCAGTGTCGAAAACAAGTTCAATGCCCCTGCTCGAAGCGTAAGGCACGACCGATGTGACCGTGTCCTCAACCAGCCTTACTACATCCATGTTGACAAGCCTTATGTTGTAGAACTTGGCATCGAACTTGGTCGAGTCAAGTATGTTGTTTACAAGCTTCAGAAGCCTGTAGGAGTTCTGCCTTATTATAGACTTGTACTCATCCTGCTTTTCCTCGTTGTTCCTGTGGAGGTCCATTACCTCAAGTGCAGAGAATATCACGTTTATAGGGGTCCTCAGCTCGTGGGATATGTTTGCAAAGAACTCGTTCTTTACCTTCTCATGCTCCTGTGCCTGATAAAGCCTTCTGAGGTTGTCTTCATTCTCGATCCTCAGTTCATCAAGCTTCTTGGCATTGGTGACGTTCCTTAAGAAAACGAGGATCTGCTTTGCCTTGCCGTCTACCTTTATCAGCCTGAAATTGGGCTCCACATAGGTGATTTTTCCGTTTTCACCATAGATCTTGTAGGTGTCCAGCTTGATTATGTCATCTGCATATATGGTCTTCGCCAGCTTTTCAAGGCTGAAGTTGCCCTGGGTCTCGAAAAGCTTCCTGGTTATATCATCACCCAGATTCCTTCTCTTGACCTCGTCGAATTCTGTGTATATGGCATCGTTGGCCTCAAGGATCTTGCCGTTCTCTATGTCATAGACGAATATGAAATCGGGGATCAGGTTGAAGAAGGACCTGTACTTGTTCTCGGATTTAGCAAGGGATTCCTGCATTACCCTGAAGGATGTGACATCCTTGGCATTAATGCAGAACACATTCTCATCCTCGGAGGGTATGTATACAACATCAAGCTCAAGTATGTGCTGCTTCCCCTCAAGGTCTATCTGTATGCTTGATGAATAGTTCTTCCTTTCCTTTATCCGTTTGGCCTTCTCAATGAGATAATCCCTGAGTTCAGCCTGAAGCTCCTTGCCCGAATTGCCGAAGTATGACCTGTATTTAGGATTTGAATAAACTATCTCAAACCTGTCGTTTACGAAAACCGATATGAGGTCATTGTATTCAGCGGACTTGAAGAACATGAACAGGTTCTTCTTGAGGATATCTGACTTGTTGATTACCCTGTCCTTCTCCGCTATGCTGGCCATAAGGGTCACCAGAGTTGAAAGTATCGGAAGCGAAAAGGAGAATGTCTCAAAGACCTGGGCTGTAAGGTAATATGGCGCATAGATCCTGTAGTAGAAAAGGCTGTAGTATACCTGGGAAAGGGTATAGAATATGGCGCCAACCACAAACAGCGAGTTGAAGAGGTTCTGCTTCGTTTCCTTGGTGTTGTAGTACAGGAATCCGAAGATGGGTATTGTTGCGAGTATGAAGGCTTCTATATAAGGCGCGGCGGCAGATGTGTAGTATATTTCCTGGATGATCCCCATGCTTACAGCAAGAGTATTCAGGAATAGTATTACCATGCCTATGGCGAAAAGCACAACGAACTCACAGCTCTTAAGTGTACGGTCAGTATTCTCCATTACCAGCATGAACATGGAGAACAATATGAGGACCAGGAATAGTCCCTTGAAGTTGACATTTATCTCCCGGTTTATTATGAACAGGTTATTGCCGTACTCAAGGATTCCTCCGCCGAAAAGGACGGTCGCTAGAACCAGCGAGTATTTCTTCCTCATGGCTATCGCATAAGTAAGTATGCACAGTGCTGATACCACGGAAAGCGTAAGCATTATGACATCCAGGCTCTCGCTCTGCATCACAGGAAAAACTGCAAGATAAACATCCACCGCCTTCCTTATGCCGAGGGCAAGGAATGCGGAGGATATCAGAACGAGGAGTGAATTTTTGATCTTTCTCTTTGCGTTCTCGCTCATATTTCTTGCTAAGAAGCAGAAATGCCTCCATTCTCCTTGTAGTAGTCGCAGTGAAGCCTTAGAGGACACTCGCTGCACTGTGGCTTCTTCGCATGGCACAGTCTTCTTCCATGGAAGATAAGCATGTGGTGGGCCTTGGTCCATAACTTCCTGTCCAGGTTCTTCATAAGCGCTTCTTCTGTCTTTTCAGGAGTCTTCTCCTTTGCCAGACCAAGTCTGTTCGAGACCCTGAATACATGAGTGTCCACGGCAATTGCAGGTACGTCGAAGCAGTTCGACATCACTACATTGGCTGTCTTCCTTCCAACACCAGGAAGCCTTGTAAGCTCCTCCATGGTCTTGGGAACTTCACCGCCAAACTCATCGTGCAGCATCCTGAAAAGTCCCATAAGGTTCTTCGCCTTGCTCTTGTACAGGCCTATGACCCTGATATGTTCCTCAAGCTCCTCCTTAGTTATCTCAAGGAAATCCTGAAGCGTTCCGTATTCTTTAAAGAGGACTGATGTGACTTCGTTGACCTTCTTGTCTGTGGTCTGCGCTGAAAGCACAGTTGCAACCAGAAGCTGGAACGGAGTCCCATGGTCAAGCTCGCATCTCGCGTCAGGATAGGTCCTCTCCAGTATCTCGATGATCTCCCTGTTCTTCTTTTTCATTTATCCTTAAATCCCTTCTTCAGGCGTATATGCCCCTGTACTCTTTGGGAAGCATATTTGCGATGCTTATCATTATCGCATCCATGGACCGCTTCTCGAAGTCCTCCTTGGATTCATCCTGAAGCTTCAACGGAAGATTGAAAGGCTTGCCGATAGTAAGGCTTATATTCCCCTTGTGGACCTTCTCGGCCCCCATTTCACCCTCCGGATTAATCGGCAGCACCTTGTCTGTTCCGGTCAGGGCCATGGGCACTATGGGAACCCCTGAAAGCCTTGCTATGAGAAGTATCCCTCTCTTCCCTTCCTGAAGCGAATATGACCTTGACCTGGTTCCCTCAGGGAAGATCATGATGGATTCACCTGCCTTCAGGTGACCAAGCATCGCCTTCATCGCTTCCTTATCGGGTGAATTGGGCTTGATGTCAACGCTCTTGAAAAGGTTCTTGAAAAGTGATGTCAGCGACACGTTGTCAAGCTTCAATCCCGCTACAAAATAAGGATCCTGCCTCTTCAGCACCCGCCTTATGACAGGACCGTCAAGGTTTGAAAGATGGTTGCAGACGAATATCGCCGGCATTCCGGGTTCAGGAAGATTTTCTCCTCCAGTTACCCTGATTGGCGCTACCTTCGTGAACACGTAGTCCAGCACCTTTTCCGCCGCATATTTCTGGACTTTCGGCGGAAGGACCATGGCAGTCTTAAGTAGTAGATCTCTGAACATATGCATACCCCTCATAGTAAACTTAATTATAGTTTATATCTCTTTAAAAGTCTTTCCCTGATATCCTTCAGATACTCGGTATCCGCATACTCTTCGCGGATCTCCATCCCTTTCGAAGCCAGCGCTATCATGGCGTTCCTTTTAAGGAGCTTCTTTCCTCTCCAACCTGATGAAGTTTCCCTGTATCTTTTAAAGGTCCTGTTATCCATTGCCGCGATCTCATTCAGGTCAGGATCCCTCATGAATGGCAATGGCTTGAATTCAGCGATATGTGACCTCTCAGCATATTTGTTGAGCGGACATACCCTCTGGCAGGTATCGCAGCCGAAAAGCCTTCCCCTGAAGAGGTCCAGGTCCTCATCCTTAACTTTCTTATCCTGAGTGATGTACGACATGCATCTCCCGGTCTCATAGTATTCTCCCTGAAGTATGGAGGTCGGGCATGCCCTCTGGCAGATGTCACAATCCCCGCATATGGAGTGGTTCATGGCATCCTGTGGATCCCTCTCATCGGTTATTGTCTCCCAGTCTGTAAGGATCTCACCAAGAAATACATATGAGCCATATTTCCTTGTTATAAGCATGTGGTTCTTGCCTATTGAGCCTGTCCCTGCCATATGAGCCAGAAGCCTTTCAGGNNACCTTTGAGAGAATCCCCCTGACCACCGCATGATAATCTCTGCCCTGGGAATAAAGAGAAAAGTATGCCCCTTTCGAAATATAGGAGTCATGGTAGTAAGGGATTGCAAAGCTTATTACAGTCCTTACCCATGGAAGCCCTAAAGTGAGGTCGGTCCTCAGATCAGCATCTGATACCTCGAAGGTGGTTGAAAGCTTCCTCCTTTCCCGTTCAAGGAAGTATTCCCTGGAACCTTCAAGCCTTCTCGCCTTTACAAAGCCATAGTGCTCTATCCCCAGCTCCCTTATCTTGTCATGGAGTTCCTTCATGCCGCACCTCCCTAATCGCTTACATCCATTATAACCAAAAGTACCCGAAAATGACACAGCCCCGCCAAAGTAGCGGCACAAAGGTACCGGCAGCCCAGGCGGGACATAAGTTTCCGGGAATGACCCGGAGCAATCTCATATGTAGTTGTAGTAATATACCTTTAGGTTCGGGTCGTCCTTCTTCTTCTTTACGAGGATCTTTGCTGGTATCCCTACAGCTGTCGCTCCCTCAGGAACCTCGTGGAGAACAACGGCATTCGAGCCTATCTTGGCATTGTCTCTCACCTTTATGGGACCGAGAACCTGGGCTCCGGCACCGATTATGACATTGTTGCCTATGTCAGGATGCCTCTTCTTCTCAAGAGTAGATACTCCGCCAAGAGTGACACCATGGTAGATCACGCAATCGTCTCCGACGGTCGCGGTCTCTCCGATGACCACTCCCATCCCATGGTCGATCAAAAGCCTCCTGCCTATCTTCGCACCGGGGTGAATCTCGATCCCAGTCAGGAACCTTGCAGTCTGGCTGAAAAGCCTAGCGAGGAAAAACCATCTGTTCCTGTATAGGCAATGGGCCATCCTGTGCCAGATAAGGGCGTGTATGCACGGGTAAAGGAGAAGCACCTCAATGACGCTTCTCGCTGCCGGATCTTTCTTTACTATGTTCCTTGCATCCTCCATGATGGACCTCAACATTTGTTTCACCCTCTAATGCAGGCTTTATTGTTTAGTCGTAAAGCCCCATGCTTATGTATTTTTCTCCTCCGTCAGGAGCGACAGTGACAACCTTCCTGCCTTTTCCAAGCTTTCTGGCAACCTCAAGGGCTGCAAAAATATTCGCTCCGGAGGATATGCCTACAAGTACACCTTCCTTCTGGGAGAACTCCTTGGCAGTCTGGAATGAATCCTCATCCCTGACCTTTATGACCTCGCTCACAACATTTCCCTTATAGTTTTCAGGAATGAACCCTGCCCCTATACCCTGTATCTTGTGAGGACCTGCCTGTCCGCCGGATATTACCGGAGAGTTCACAGGTTCTACCGCAACGATAAGGACATCTGGTCTTCTCTCCGCAATGTATTCGGCCACTCCTGATATGGTGCCTCCGGTTCCAACTCCAGCAACGAATGCATCAAGGTCCGGAACATCGTCGAAAATCTCTTTTCCCGTCGTCCTGTAATGTATCTCGGGATTGGCAGCATTTTCAAACTGCTGCGGAACAAAAGCGATATCCCCAAGGTCTGATTTCAGAAGCATCGCCTTCTCAATGGCACCCTTCATGCCCTTCGCCCCTTCAGTGAGGACAAGCTCAGCACCATACGCCTTGATGAGGCTTCTTCTTTCAAGGCTCATTGTTTCAGGCATCACTATGACGACCCTGTAGCCCTTTGCCTTGCCAAGCATTGCAAGAGCGATCCCTGTATTCCCGCTTGTAGGCTCGATTATTATGGAGCCGGCCTTCAGCTTTCCTTCCTTCTCCGCTGCCTCGATCATTCCAAGTGCTGTCCTGTCCTTTATACTTCCACCCGGATTGTACTTTTCAAGCTTGACGTAAACGTCAGCCCTCTTGCCGTCATCAAATGATGAGACCTTCAGAAGAGGCGTATTCCCAACAAGCTCCATAACGCTTCCGTATATCATGCCATTATTCCTTTCGGGTCATGACCCAATTATTTCCTAGTAAAACAGTAGGAATTCTTATTCCTATTATCCTAAAGCCTGGCTTTTTTGTCAACTGCGACATTCCTTGACAGCATTCTGGCAATATGACCGGCAATCATACCAGATCCATGCCCGTTTTCCGGTGAATGCAAGGCAGCCGGCTGTTTTAACAAGCCGGCTGCCATTTCAGGTGTATGCTACTTGTCCCTTCTCTTCTTCCACATGGGAGCCAGGAACTCATCTATGACATCGTGTATGTTGAGCACTCCCACGATCCTGCCATCATCGTCCACGACAGGTATGAGAAGAAGCTCGTACTTAATGGCCAGGTCCACAGCAGTCACCGAATGGTCTGAGACCTTCACATTTTCCAGGGACGTGTCCATGATATCTGCAAGAAGCTTGCCTCCATCCTCCACCAGAAGGTCCCTCAGGTTTATGAAGCCCTCGAGTACCGCATTCTCATCCTGCACGAATATGAAGTATATCTCATCGTACTCAGGAGCCAGCTCCTTGATCAGCGATATCGTGTCCTTAACAGTGATGTTCTTGTTGAAGACGAAAAAGTCCTTCGACATGAGGGCTCCGGCAAGCTCATCCTCATACTGCATAAGTTCCCTTACTTCAGCCTCATCATCATTTTCAAGGTTCAGGAGTATCTTCTCCCTTGTCTCGTCATCCAGGTCGTCAAGGAAATCGGCGATCTCATCGTTCGGCATCTTTTCGAGGAGTTCAGCAGCCTTCTCTTCACTCAGCCCGGATATTATCTTCGCCTGTACTTCAGGCTCCTCGATCTCCTCAAGGGTATCTGCGGCAAGCTCTTCGTCAAGGCTTTCGAATATCTTGTTCCTGTACTCGTGGTCGACTTCCTCCAGGATGTCTGCAAGGTCTGCCGGATGAAGCGTGGAAAGCTTAGCGTAAGGCACGCTGATCTTAAGGTCCTTACCCTTACCCATGTCGAACTCAACGTCATCCCACAGTATAAGTGAATCGCCGGTCTTCTTTCCTATCAGCTTCAGGTAGGTCCTGTACAGGCCCTCCATGTTCCTTCGCCTTCCAAGGCCCATTGGGCTCTTGTCCACGGCGACGATCCTCAGGTCTCCGGATATCTGGGCAAGCCTCACATCATACGCCCTGAACACCTTCTTTCCTTCCTCGTCGAGGATCTGCTTGTCCAGCAGATTCTTTACAAGCATGAAGGAGAAGGTCCTTGGGATGATGTCCCTGGCTCCCTTGATCTTTATCTGAACATCCTTTCCGTCATCGTAGAAGTCTATGAACTTGAACTCGAAGTTGTATTGTTCCTTGTTCCTCTCCACCACATAGCCTATGGCCTTGGGGTAGCCTTCCTCCGCAGCGAAGTATATGTCCTTGAGGTTCCCAACTACCTCATTGTACTCGTCGTATACCCTCCTGTTGAGTATCGAACTGAAATAGAGCAGATTCAATCTTTCCATACGTCTCTCCTTCTCCAAGGAGAAAAGATCTCCTCGGCTGTTATTCCTTTTTCCGACTGTCAGGCAGTGGTTCCAACTTTTTTCACATCCTTTTCAATTGAAACGTCTGAACATCCTTCTACTATGAAAAGTCTTTACGCTTTTCTGACGAAAAGTCTTACATCCTTTACATCATACTTCCTTGCAATTCCCTTTTCAACGGGAATCATCAGGTTGCCGGCCATACGGTCCTTTTTCTTGCTTCAAGGTCCTCTTCATTCACACCCATCACCGTTATCGCATCAGGGATGCACCTTATTTTAAGTGGAAAATCCGGCCCTCGTTCCCCGTCTATGTCACTTACAAGCGTCCTGTCGGTGGTCTCAATGGTAAGCTCGTCTGTCTGGAAATAGATAAGCCCAACCGGCTCCTCAAGATGCTCGCCCCTCAGGAATTTTATGAGCATAGGAAAGATCTCCCTCAATGCCTCGTCCTTGATTAGGATGACATCCAGCTTTCCGTCGTTGCCCTTTGCCTTGTAAGCCAGCTCTATGTTTCCGGCGGTCCTGCCGTTGAAGACCAGCACCATGAACATTCCTCCGTCATAGCTGCCGTCCTTTGATGTTATCTTTACATGGATCCTCCTGAAGTTCGGGATCTGCTCAAGACCTTTCAGGTAATACGCAAGCTTTCCTATTGAGTTCTTCATGTCGTCATCTGTCTTCTGTGACACATCCGTGAAGAGTCCTGCGCTCGCCACGTTTATGAAGTACTTCTCGTTTATCATTCCAATGTCCATGGGAACAGGGACAGACGTGAGTATCTTCTCGCAAGCCGCCGACAGGTCAGGCGGCATTCCTATGTACTTGCTGTAGTCATTTGCTGTCCCGGCAGGGAGTATCCCAATTGGAAGAGTTATCCCTTCCCTCATCATCTCATTGACAAGAAGATCTACTGTTCCGTCTCCTCCAGCGACTATGATATGGTCATACCCCTCGTTTATGTCAGACAGCGCTTCCCTCATCCTGAAGCTTTCATCAAGTCTTACCGTAACCAGCTGATAGCCATGCTTCTGATGTATCCTTATGATCTCATCCAGCTTGTCTATGACAATGCTCTCACCCGCGCTGGGATTGTACAGGAGCTTCGCTTTCTTCAACTCCAAACACCTCGCTTTATATATTTATAATACCACTTGAAAAAGAAATTTTCCCAGTGTAATGATCATTCAACATGGGGAATTTCCTCATACTGGAACATAAAAGTTTCCCTTAAGCCCAAAATAGTTTATAATGAAGTATCGCATTACAGCCGGAGGTAACAATGAACAGCGCACTGATTCCCAATATGATGACATTCCTAAACCTCACACTTGGGGTCATGTCCCTTATCAAGGGCGTGCAGGGCGACTATGCCACTGCAGGGCTATTCATACTTTCCGCCGGGATGGTGGACAGGTACGATGGCAGGATAGCGAGGGCGCTTGGCGCCGAATCGCCCCTTGGCAAAGAGCTTGACTCACTGTCAGACATGGTGTCCTTCGGGGTTGCACCTGCAATACTTGCATACTTCATGTTCAATCTCCATGAGCTCGGACTCATGGGTCTTCTGCCGGTGATCCTGTTCCCCATAGCCGGGGCATACAGGCTGGCAAGGTTCAATTCCTGTGATTTCGACGGAGTATTCACCGGGATCCCCATAACCCTGGCAGGCTGCCTGCTTGCAATGCTGGCACTGCTTCTCCGAAACAATGTGGACCTACGGAGCCTTGTCGTCATAATGATGATAGCTCTTTCTTACCTTGAGGTAAGCACAATAAAATTCAAGAAGTTCTGAATGGGACAGGCAATATTGCCTGTCCTTTTTTAATCAGTCTCCCCGAAGATCCTCCTTGCGAGGATCTTTCCCGTTTCAGTTCCTGCAAGCCCTCCGATTCCGGTCTCCCTTAGTGATTCAGGCATTGCCTTCCCAATCGAGTACATGGCCTCCACGGTGTCATCGAATGGGATCCTTGATCTCACCCCGGCAAGAACCATGTCGGCTGCACCTATGGCTGAAAGCACCCCCTGCGCGTTCCTTTTGGCGCAAGGTACTTCAACGAGTCCGGCTATGGGGTCGCAGACAAGTCCAAGAGTATTCTTGAACACAATGGCTCCAGCATCAAGGCACATTCCGGGAGTTCCTCCCATCATCTGGACAATCGCACATGCAGCCATGGCTGCAGCTGAACCGCACTCAGCCTGGCAGCCGCCTTCGGCACCGGATATTGTGGCATTCTGGGCAATTATCGCTCCAACTGCTCCCGCTGCAAAGAGACTTAGGATAATGTCCTCCTCGACAATCCCGTGCTCGTCCTTCATTGTCATTACAGCGGCAGGGAGTATCCCGCATGCTCCGGCTGTGGGGCACGCTACTATCTTCCCCATCGATGCGTTGACCTCTGAGCAGGCAAGGGCATATCCCATGGCTCGTGTGGTGACGCTGCCTCCTACGCTTTTCCCGTTTTTCAGGTACTTTCCCATCCTGTATGCATCCCCGCCTATGAGGCCTGATACGGATATCACTTCTTCAGACACTCCCTTTGATGTGGAGTTTTCCATTACCCTTAGAGCTTCCTTCATACTGTTCCATATATCTTCACGGGAAATCCCCGTCTCATCCGATTCCTGCCTTATAGCATACTCACCTATGCTTATACCCATGGCTTCACATGCTTCCACAAGCTCCCTGCCGCTTGAAATGTTCATCGAAAACCCTCCTTCACGTTGTTACCGGGTAGCTGACTGCATCCGAAGCTACAGGCAGGAACCTTATTCCGCCTACCCCGGAGACTTCCTTCAGCTTTTCCAGCGTTCCCTCAGGTATGTTCTCGTCCGTCTCGAAGATCATTGTAGCGCTCTTTCCTCTCTGGGACCGAAATACGGACATGAATGCGATGTTGATGCATGCCTCGTACAGCAGCCTTGTGACATGGGCTACAACTCCCGGAGCGTCGGTATGGGTGATAAGGAGTGTAGGATAGTTCCCTGTGAACTGGACATCCTCATCCCCGATCCTTGTTATCAGGACAGCTCCTCCTCCGATTGACGAGCCAGTCACTGATATTACTTCTCCGTCTGCAATCGTCATGTCGATTTTCACGGTATTCGGATGCACATCTCCAAGGCTCCCTTCCCTGAAGGATATGGATATGCCGGCTTCTTTTGCCAGGTCCATCGAGTCCCTGAGCCTGTCGTCATCCGGCAGCATGCCGAGGAGTCCTGCGACAAGCGCCCTGTCAGTGCCGTGGCCTCGGTAGGTCTTCGAAAACGACCCATGGAGGACAAAGTCCGCCTTTACGACCTCGCTTCCTGCAATCAGCCGCGCTATCCTTCCTATCCTTGCCGCTCCTGCTGTGTGTGAGCTGGACGGACCTATCATCACCGGGCCGATAATGTCGAATATCCCATATTTCTTCTGCATGTTCACCAGACCTTTCTTCAGTATTCGTAGAAGCAGCTGCCTCCTATGAATTCTCTTAGTATGGAATTTTCCGGAACCATCTCGTCCTTTATGTCCCTCACAAGCACCAGTATGGACGAGAGCCTTTTAGCCTCCTCAAAAAGAAGGCTCGACTTGTCAATAGCCCTCAGCTCCTTGAGGCAATGCTTCTTGAGGACTGCCAGCTCATAAAGGATGGTGGAGTTGAACATAGCGTCCGCCTCCTCCTGGTATGGGTATATATGTTCCTTCTCCCCTCTTGCGACCGACGGGAATATACCTAAGGTTTCGGATGCCGAATATCCTCTTGAGAGTATGTCACGAACCATCCTTCTCAGCTTCCTGACATCAGTTGTGGCGATCCTGTTGTGCCTGTCCATGTTCATTGCTGTTAGTGCGCTGATATAGACCTTGAATTTTGATCTTCTCGGTATTTCAGGGAAAAGCGCCGGATTCAGCCCATGGATACCCTCTATCATGAGGACTCCCCTTTCAGGAAGCCTTGCAATATGTTCTGAGATCGTCCTCTTCCCGGTCTTGAAGTCAAAATGAGGGAGCGCTACACCCTCTCCATCGATCAGCCTCAGCACATGCTCCTGGAACAGTTCAAGGTCCAGTGCCCTGAGGCTTTCGAAGTCATAGGAGCCGTCGGGATTCCTCGGAGTATGCTCCCTGTCGACGAAGTAGTCATCCATCCCTATGGCAACAGGTATGAGTCCGTTCACCCTCAGCTGGATCCCAAGCCTTTTGGCGAAGGTGGTCTTCCCTGAAGAGCTCGGACCTGCGATCATTACGACTTTGACATCCTTTCTCCCTGCAATCTCATCGGCAATATACGCTATCTTCTTCTCGTGCAAAGCCTCAGTAACCCTAACCAGGTCGAAGGCTTCCCCATTTATGATCTTTTCATTCAGGTAGCCTATGCTGTCTACACCGATGATCTCATCCCACTGCTGTGTCTCCCTGAATATCCCGAACAGCTTATCCTGTGGCTTGAAGCTTCCAAGTGACAGAGGGTCGTATACAGGCGGGTATGTAAGGACGAAGCCTTCCTTGTATGGTTCAAGGCCAAATAGCCTTATAAGTCCCGTATTTACAGCCATCTTTCCATAAAAATAATCATAGTGGCCAAGGAGCCTGTAAAGGGTGATTGACTCAAGTCCGGATTCCTTCAGAAGGTCTATCCTGTCCTCCATATGCTCCTTCCTGAAAACCTCAAATGCCTCTTCCCGTGTCAGCTTCACCTTTTCAATCGGATGTCTGCCTTCAATGATCCTCTCCATCTCAACCTGAAGGCTTCCAATAAAGTCCCTGGACAGCTCAAGTCCCGGCATCCTGCAGTAGAGGCCTCTGCTTATTGAATGCTCTATATACAGCTGGTTTCCTGGGCTAAGCGTCTTCACAGCCACAACAAGTATGAAGGACAAAGTCCTCTCATAGGCCTTGTTTCCATGTGAATCGGTTATGTATACGGGGAATACCTCCCCTTCCTTCCTTATTTCCTCATCAAGCTCGAAATACTCTCCTGCCTGTCTTGCAAGCATTGGCTTCAGTGGCCCGTCCTCATCCTTGAGAAGGTCCCTGTACCTGACTCCGGACTCCACACTGATGTCAGAATCCCTGTATCTGAGTTTAAGCATAACATCGCCTCCAGTGCCCTTTCCTTGATTATAACCTAAACTTAGCACCCTGACTCTATCCGAAGCTTAAAGTAACATCNNAATTGTCCCTACGGGTACAAAATTGTCCCATATGAAAGGTGGTCAACAAATGGCATTAGTAACAACCAAAGAAATGTTCAGAAAAGCTTATGAAGGTAAATATTCCATCGGTGCGTTCAACATCAATGACATGGAGATCATACAGGGCGTAGTGAATGCGTGCAAATCCAGGAACTCTGCAGTAATACTCCAGGTTTCAACAGGAGCGCTGAAATATGCAGGTCCGGAGTATCTCATGAACATGGTGGATGCGGCAATAAAGGAAACAGGGATAGACATCGCTGTTCATCTTGACCACGGTCCGGACCTTGAGACTGTGAAGCAGGTAATAGAAGCCGGATTCACATCTGTAATGTTCGACGGATCACACTATGACTTCGAGGAGAATGTAAGGCTTACGAAGGAAATAGTTGATTATGCCCACGCAAGGGGCGTAGTCGTTGAAGCTGAGCTTGGAGTGCTTGCCGGAGTAGAGGATGATGTCCACTCGGAAAAACATGTCTACACCCAGCCTGATGAAGCGGTTGAATTCGTACAGAGGACAGGCTGCGATTCACTCGCGATAGCAATCGGAACCTCACATGGTGCGTTCAAGTTCGCAGGAACACCTGAGCTGAAGTTCGATATCCTTGAGGAGATCGGAAACAGACTGCCAGGTTATCCGATAGTACTCCACGGAGCATCAGCTGTAAGCCAGGAGCATGTAGCAACATGCAACCAGTTCGGCGGAGCCATAAAGGGAGCACAGGGAGTTCCGAAGGAAATGCTTAGAAGAGCCTCAGAGATGGCAGTGTGCAAGGTAAACATGGACACCGACATAAGGCTTGCGATGACAGCAGCACTAAGGAAGTTCCTCGCTGAGAACCCATCTGAGTTCGACCCAAGGAAGTACATGGGAGCAGCCAGAAAAGAGATCCAGAAGCTTGTCGAGGAAAAGATCGACGATGTTCTTGGTTCAGCGAACAGCATGGCATAAGATACAGGCTCTGATGAGGTTAAGCCTCATCAGAGCCTTTCTTTTTCCTATTCACTTCAACGCATTTCGCTTTTCATTTCATAATTCGCTTTGGAGCAGACCTCCATGGTGATCATTGCCCATATGATGCAAGCAGCCGGAAGCGAAAGCTTCCGGCTGTGCATTTTACTCTTTAGTTTTTCAGTCATTCATCTTAAGTGTGCTTCACCTGGCAGTGGTTCTTTAGTTTCTCACGCCGCTTATCATTTGTAACGGGCTGCTCTGCCCTTCGTCCTTGGTATGTTCTAATCTATATTTGGGATGATTAGAAGGCTGTCTGTACCGGCAGCTGCAATTTCTCAAGGCTGTGCTTGAGTCTGAAGAACTCGTCCTCGAGAGCGTTTATCTTCTTTTCGATAAGCTCCCTGGCGGTAGGCTTCACAGCTGCTCCAAGTTCGTGGGAAAGAGTAGTCAGTTCGTCACTGATGTTGACAAGTCTCCTTACAGCATCGTATCCGTTCACTTTCATCTCTCCTTTTAATAGCAATATGAAGTATTGCTAGGTCAATACGTAAGTATTGATTTGTAAATGCATATGGCAATTGCCAGATACTTGTTTACATGTGAATCATAGGGCAACCGAAGAAGAAACACAAGTGGTCTATGAAAACTTTATGAAAATCGATAATGTATGCGTTTCAACGCTTTTTCATCGCAAAAGTAAAGGGTTGCATTTACCGGATGCGTTGTACCATTTACTGTTTTCATAGCCTTTTCAACATAATCTCATCGTAAAATCCTGCATAATTTAACTGATTACTGTATAATCAGGGTAACAGACAAGGGGTGGATCACATGGAAATGGAAGTCAAGATCCTTGATATAGACATCGAGGATGTAAGAAAAAGGATGAAGGAAGCAGGCGCCGAGCTCGTTAAGGATGAGGACCAGGAAAACAGGATATTTGACTTTCCTGACGGAAGGCTTCTGAAGGAAAGAGGCTATGCAAGAATACGGAACGTAAGGGACAGAATGGACGGAAGCATCCGGCATACCATGACAACCAAAAGGATGCTCTCACAGGAGAAGTACAAGGTCATGGACGAGCATGAGACTGTAATCTCCTCAGGCGAGGAGGGTGAAGGGATCTTCATTGCCCTCGGGCTTGAACTGTCACATGTCATAAGGAAATCCAGGGAGAGCTACAGGTACAAGGACACTTTGGTTGAGATAGACATCAACGAGAAGGAATTCTTCCCTATACCATACCTTGAGGTGGAGAGCGCCTCTGAATCTGAGCTTGAGGAAACGGTCAGTCTTCTCGGCTACACAATGGCTGATGCGACCTCAAGGACCATGTACGAGATCATGCGTGACATGGGCCTTGTCAAGGGAGACGATTTCGGGTTTTAGGTTGACGGTAGACCAAGGTTAGACTATAATTTTAACGATAAGCTGTGAACGGGAGTATTAGCGTAACAGCCCTTTAAAGAGAACCTCCGGATGGTGCGAGGAGGCAAAGGGAAAGCGTGAACTCGCCCGGGAGCCCGGCCGAAAAAAACGGCCGCGGTAAGGACCGTTACATCCTTTTTGAGAGGGGTAGTTTTACCCAACTAGAGTGGTACCGCGGACATGTTCCGTCTCTTGACTGAGACGGGACTTTTTTATTTTTAGGGAGGAATATCAATGGCAAACTATGGAAAGGCCACCGACATCAAGTGGCAAAGGACCTGGGAAGAATCCGGAAAGTTCAAGTTCGACATCAACGGAAAAGGCGAAAAACTATACGTGCTGGAGATGTTCTCCTATCCTTCAGGCAGCAATCTGCATGCAGGACACTGGTTCAATTACGGCCCTACCGACTCATGGGCCAGGATGAAGAGGATGCAGGGGTACAATGTGTTCCAGCCCATGGGCTTCGACGCATTCGGACTTCCTGCTGAAAACTTCGCGATCAAGACAGGGATACATCCCATGGACTCCACACTGAAGAACATCGAGACCATGGAGAAGCAGCTAAGGTCAATGGGAGCCATGTTCAGCTGGGATAACGAGGTAATAACATGCCTTCCCGACTACTACAGATGGAATCAGTTCCTGTTCCTCAAGCTCTACGAGAATGACCTTGCATACAGGAAGAACGCCCCTGTAAACTGGTGTCCAAGCTGCATGACAGTGCTTGCCAACGAGCAGGTCCTTGACGGCGCATGCGAAAGGTGCGGAACCCTTGTCACCAAGAAGGACCTTACACAGTGGTTCTTCAAGATAACCAAGTATGCCGATGAGCTCCTTGAGGACCTTGAAGGCCTGGACTGGCCTGAAAAGACCAAGGCCATGCAGAGGCACTGGATCGGAAGGTCATACGGTTCAACTGTCAAGTTCAAGGTAAAGGATTCAGCCCTCGATTTTTCAGTCTTCACCACAAGAGTAGATACCCTGTTCGGAGCAACCTATGTCACCCTTGCGCCGGAGAACGACCTTGTGCTTAAGATAACAACTCCTTCTCAGCTTGCAGAAGTGGAAGCTTACATCGAGAATGCAAGAAGCCAGTCTGACATTGAAAGGCAGTCACTGACAAGGGAGAAGACCGGAGTATTCACAGGCTCCTATGCGATAAACCCGATAAACGGCAGGTCGATCCCCATATGGATCGGAGACTATGTCCTCAATACATACGGTACTGGTGCTGTAATGGCGGTTCCTGCTCATGATGAGAGGGACTATGACTTCGCCATAAAGTATAACCTTGAAATCGAGAGGGTGATCCTCGGCGGAGATGGCCTTCCTTTCTGCGAGGATGGTGAGATGACCAATTCCGGAAGCTTCAGCGGACTCGCTGGAGATGAGGCCAGGGATAAGGTCACTGATTACCTTGCATCCATAGGCATGGGAGAAAAGAAGGTAAACTACAGGCTGAGGGACTGGCTGGTCTCAAGGCAGAGATACTGGGGAACACCGATCCCCATGGTATACTGCGACAAGTGCGGAGTGGTTCCGGTTCCTGAAAAGGACCTGCCGGTAGAGCTTCCGTATGATGTTGAGTTCACACCGGACGGAAAGAGCCCGCTTGCAAAGAGCGAGAAGTTCATGAACACTACCTGCCCGCACTGCGGCGGTCCAGCACAGAGGGATCCTGACACGCTTGATACCTTCGTCTGCTCATCCTGGTATTACCTGAGATATGTCGACAACAAGAACGGGAACGAGATGTTCAACAAGGACATGGTAAACAGGATGCTGCCTGTCGACAAGTATGTTGGAGGACCTGAGCATGCTGTAATGCACCTCCTCTACGCCAGGTTCATAACCAAGGCTTTGAGGGATATGGGCTACCTTGACTTCAACGAGCCGTTCCAGTCGCTTACCCATCAGGGACTGATACTCGGTTCAGACGGACAGAAGATGTCCAAGTCAAAGGGCAACACAATAACACCTGACCACTACATCGAGCAGTATGGCTCCGATGTATTCAGACTTTATCTGATGTTCGGCTTCGCATATTCAGAAGGTGGAGCATGGTCTGACGATGGAATAAAGTCCATTGCGAGATATGTGGACAGGATAGAGAGGAACTTCCAGACCTCACTTGAGCTGATGGAATCGGCGACAAGGACTGAAACAGGCAAGAGAGAAAAGGAGCTTCTTTACTGGAGGGCCAATGCAATAAAGGGAGCAACAGAGGACGCATCCAAGATGCAGTTCAATACCACGATCGCAAGGACCATGGAGCTCATGAACGCTATAGGAAAGTATATCCAGGACGGCGATGTCAACAAGGAAGTCCTCATGGATGTACTGAAGGACTATACCAGGATCATCGCACCGTTTGCCCCTCACTTCTCCGAAGAGCTCTGGCAGCTTTTAGGAATGGACTTCACCATATTTGACGAATCATGGCCAGTATGGGATGAATCAGCCCTTGTAAAGGACGAAGTCGAGATAGCTATACAGGTCAACGGAAAGATAAGGGGAAGGATAATGGTTCCTTCAGACGCCACTGAAGACATGATCAAGGAGATGTCCCTCGCGGCTGACTTCACAAGGTCAGCTACAGAAGGAAAATCAATAATGAAAGTCATAGTTGTCAGAGGAAGCCTTGTAAACATTGTGGTCAGGTAACAAAAGACCTGAAATTGCAATAACATCTAAAAGCGCCATGCGGATTTTCCGCATGGCGCTTCTTCATTCAGTAAAAAACAACGTCTCTTATCTTGTTATGTCTATCGGTAGTAAGCTGCCCGGCCTAAATCAGTACCTCAGCATGTCTGCAGCATGTCCAAGGAGCATTATTGGGTGCCTGTACAGCATCTTCGGTCCCGAAGTCCTCATGACAAGCCTTATCCTCTGTCTGTACTCATCCTTGTAGCAGTGAACGGTGCATCTTCCGCACACCTTCTTCTTCTCGCCGAACCTGCAGTTCTCGAGCCTCTTTTTTGAGTAGCTGAGAAGCTCCCGGCATTCATCGCAAAGGTCATCTGTTCCGTGCCCTTCATCCTTGCAGTACATATGGACCATAGTTTCCAGAGTCTTAAGTTCCCTTCGGATCCTGTCACCCACAAAACCTCACGCTCCTGAATATTATGATACTGTCACATTCTTGTCCCTGATTCAAGGATACCTTCTTTCCGTAAGGTTTACCAGAATAAATCATATGACAAGACCGGATGAAGGCTAAAATAATGGCGGGGAATAGTGTTCCCCGCCATTATTATCATACAGCCTTTCCAGCCATTGTATCATGCTCTCCGCTGTTTATGCCCATCCTCTTAAGGTCTATTACCCTCTGGTTCGACGAACCAACGAATGGTATTGAAAGTGTCCTTCTTGCAAGCACGAACCTTCCGTCAACCAGAGTGTCTATATGAGTAAGAAGGTTCTTTTGGGCTTCGGTACCCTTCTCCATCAGTTCTTCCATGGTGTAACCTGTGTAGCACCAGATTCCGAGTCCCTTTCCCTTAAGCCTTTCAGCGATGTCTATGAATGGCTCAGGCTGAGAAAACGGGTCTCCGCCGGAGAAGGTCACTCCTGACAGCAGGGGACTTTCCAGGATTTCATCCACAATTCGGGAGGTTTCGTCCACAGTTCCGCCAAAGAAGCTGTGGGTTTCCGGGTTATGGCATCCTTGACAGTTGTGCGTGCACCCCTGGGAGAATATGACATATCTAAGTCCGGGACCGTCTACTATGCTTTCAGATTCTATACCTGCTATCCTGATCTCCATTCTATGAATGCCTCACCCTATCGCGAACCTCTGCCTGCTTTGCATCGTTGAACCTGTCGAGTGTCCCTACTAGGTAGCCGGTAATCCTTCTTATCCTCTCGAATGGGACATCCCCTTCCTGCCTTCCGCAGCTTGGGCAGGTATCCTCTATAACACCTGAGAATCCGCAGACAGGGTCTCTGTCAAGAGGATGGTTTATGCTTCCATATCCTACTCCTGCTTCCTTCATGGCTTTGATCAGCTTTTCAAAGGCTTCAAGGTTTGAGGAAGGGTTGCCGTTAAGCTCAATGTAGGTTATGTGACCTGCATTGGTAAGCTCATGGTACGGAGCTTCAAGCCTTATCTTGCTGTATGCGCTTGTCTTGTAGCCAACAGGAACATGGAATGAGTTGGTGTAGTATTCCTTGTCGGTTACGCCTTCAATCTTTCCGAATTCCTTCCTGTCGATCCTCGTGAACCTTCCTGAGAGACCTTCAGCAGGAGTAGCGATCAGCGTGTAGTTCAGCTTCTCCTTACTGCTCCTCTCATCAAGGTACTTCCTTATCCTTCCGATTATCTCAAGTCCGAGCTTCCTTGACTCCTCATCTTCCGCATGGTGCTTTCCTGTCAGTGCTGTCAGGCATTCCGCCAGTCCTATGAAGCCTATGCTAAGTGTTCCGCTCTTTATCGCTTCCCTTAGCTCGTCATTCCAGTCGAGTCCCCTTGCGGTCTTCCAGACACCCTGTCCCATGAGGAACGGGAAGTTCTTGACCCTCTTCATGGCCTGTACCTCGAACCTCTCAAGAAGCTGTGCGCATACAAGCTCAAGCCTCTCATCAAGCTCCCTGTAGAAGCCTTCAAGGTCCATCACAGGCCTTTCCTTAAGCGCAATACCGTGCTTTATGCCGATCCTTGGAAGGTTGATGGTCGTGAATGACAGGTTGCCTCGTCCTAGGACCTGCTCCTCTCCGTTGACGTTTCCGATCACCCTTGTCCTGCAGCCCATGTATGCAGCTTCAGTCTCAGGCCTGCCTTCAACGTAGTGCTTAAGGTTGTATGGAGCATCAAGGAAGCTGAAGTTAGGGAACAGCCTCTTTGATGATACCCTCATAGCCAGGTGGAACAGGTCATAGTTCCTGTCGCCTTCATTGAGATTTATGCCTTCCTTGACCTTGAATATTAGTATCGGGAATATCGGTGTCTCTCCGTTTCCGAGTCCTGCTTCCTGAGCCAGAAGAAGGTTTTTTGTTACCATCCTTCCCTCTTCGGAGGTGTCAGTTCCGAAGTTCACGCTTGAAAAAGGAACCTGGGCCCCTGCCCTTGAATGCATTGTGTTAAGGTTGTGTATGAAGGCTTCCATGGACTGGAAGGTCTTCCTGTCGGTCTCTTGCAGAGCTTCCTCGAATGCGAAAGCTACAGCACCATTCGCCCCTGCCTCTGATATATCGAATCTTCCTGAAACAGCCTTAGCTACAGCAGATCTCTCTATCCCGCCGTCCTTCATCCTGCCTGCATCATTCTTATCGATAAGCTCCAGGAGCTCCTCTTTTTCAGCCTTTATGCCCATCACTGACAAAGCCTTCCTGAGGTTGTCGCCATAAAGCTTCCTGAAGGTCTTTTCAACACCCTTTGCCAGGTTGTAGTCAAAGGTAGGTATCGACTGGCCACCGTGCTGGTCGTTCTGGTTTGACTGGATAGCTATTGCCGCAAGAGCTGCATAGCTTGTTATGTCCTGTGGCTCCCTGAGGAATCCGTGGCCTGTAGAGAAGCCTCCCCTGAACAGCTCGTCCAGGTCTATCTGGCAGCATGTGAGGGTTCCCATGTTAAGGAAGTCCATGTCGTGTATATGTATCTCGCCCTTGTCATGCGCAGACGCATGGGCTGAGGAAATGACGAAATCCCTGCAGAATTCCTTCGATACTATGCTTCCATACTGAAGCATCGTTCCCATCGCAGTATTTCCGTTTATGTTTGCGTTCTCTCTCTTGAGGTCCGACTCTTTGGCATCAAGGAAGGTGACATCCTCAATGCTCTTCATGAGCCTTGTCTTTGAATTCCTTATCCTGCTTCTTTCTGCCCTGTATAGTATGTATGCCTCGGAGGTCCTTGCATGTCCGCCTTCGATCAGCACCTTTACGACCGAATCCTGAATGTCCTCCACCGTAGGAGTGCTTCCGTGGAATTTCCTGTGTACAAGCTTCTCCACATCACCGGTGATCCTCTCGGCCATCCCGTAATCCGGAGTCTCTCCTATCCTGTCTGCTACATCTTTGGCTGCGAGGTATATTGCGCGCGTTATCTTTTCGGAATTGTATGGTATTATCCTGCCGTCCCTTTTCCTGACCTCCGTGATCATATGTCCGCCCCTTTACTACATCTTGTGTTTTATATTTTTATTCTATCTATATATTGTGGTCTATACAATGATACAGCACAAAAAAAAAGTGGTCAACATTCGTTATTTCCTATATGTGCGAAATAATCCTGAAAAAATGAAAGAACGGGCTTTTCCTAGCCCGTTCTTCATATTCCTTGCCTTGACAGCAGCCTATATTCCTTCACCGTATGTGCTGCCGGATTCGTTCTTCAGATAATTCAAGACCCTTAGCTCCAGGTAGCATACTTCACCCATTGACTCGAACATGACATCCTTTAGCTCGGTCCTGATATAAGTCACAAGCGGTCTGACTTCAGCGGTATCTAATATCCTGAGCACTCCAATGTCATTTCGTCTCAGGAAAAGGCAGAACCTCTTCAAAATGTATCTCGTAAGGTCCAATGAAATATCGACAGTCCACTCGTAAATGACCATCCTCTTTTCATTCAGCTTTACTCTGATCGACCCTTCACCTGTTATGAAGGAAACGAAAAGATTCCCGTCCTCATGTACCTCGATCAGCGATTTGCCTACTTCCTTCCGGAGATTGAGGTTAATGGGCGAAAATATGACCCTAATGAGCTCTTCCTTTGCTCCGAAATGCACACCCTTGTTATCCATCTTATCCTCACCGTGTTCACAAAATGTTTTCAAATTTTAATTGATAATCACTTTCAATTGCATCCAATCCATGCTATTATAATACCAGACACACTACACATGCAAATGCTTTGAACCCTAAAAAGTATTTCATATTTCCCCCTTTTATGCGATTGTGTTTACCAGTGGAGGCCGATTTTCCCCGAATCGGCCTTCATCTTTTTTTGGGGGTCATTATATATATTCTACCACATTGCACTGTTAATCGTGAGAACAGCATCTATGCCATTGAAGTAATTCCGGTCTATATTGTGAACCAGGGTCGATTTATCTAACTCGCACTAAGTCTTACCGGTGACAAGACTCCCGTGTTTAGAGAGTAGCACCATAAAGTTTCTAAGCAAATCTAATATTTAAACCGTGAAAAGCCTTTGAAATAGGGCTTTTTTTGATATCTGGAACTATTGCAAAATTATTTTATACGTGATATAATAATGATGTTAGTGGTGCAATATTTGGAGGGTATAACTATGGCATATTTTCTTAAGAAAACCAAGCAGAAAAACAGGACTTATCTCGCCATCTATGAAAGTTTCTATAGCCATGACAAGAAGGGTACAGCTCACAAATGCTTCAAATCCTTAGGGTCCGTGGAGACTCATATTGAGAATGGCATCGAAGATCCATTGGAATACTTTCAGAAAGAAGTTGACGCCCTTAACAAGGCCAAAGCTGATAGCGGTACTAAGAAAATATCTGACAAGTCCCCCAATCTTTATCTTGGCTACTTCCCTTTGAAAAGCATCATGGACAAACTGAAGATAAAAAAATATGTAGACTACTTTAAACTTACCAACGACTTCGAATACGATCTTTTCGAGCTGCTGTCATCCCTTGCGTATGCCAGAAGCGTTAGTCCTTGCAGCAAGAACAGCACGTTCCACGAGGTATTGCCCAGCCTTTTTCATTCCTATGATTACTCCTATGACCAGCTTCTAAGTGGCTTGTCTTTCATAGGCAGCAACTATGAAAAATTCGTTGAGATATTTACTTCTCAAGTAGAAAGCATCTATGGCGTTGACACTTCGAAAACCTATTTTCACTGTACGAATTTTTATTTCGAAATTGACAGGGAAGATGATTTCAGGAGAAAAGGTCCAAGCAAAGAAAACCAGAAATCCCCCATTGTTGGACTTGGCCTTCTATTGGATAGCAATCAGATACCCATCGGAATGAAGATGTACCCAGGTAATGAATCTGAAAAACCTGTCCTAAGGGATGTCATTGCCAATTTGAAAAGACAAAACAACATAACAGGTAAAACTATTCATGTTGCAGATAAAGGGCTTACCTGTGCCCAGAACATCGCCTTTTCCAAAACTAACGGTGACGGATACCTGTTTTCAAAATCTGTGAAAGGGCTTCCAGAAAGCGAGAAGGCGTGGGTTCTGCTTGATCATGGCTTCAAAGAGGTGAAAGACAAGAAGGGCAATGTTTTGTATAGCTACAAATCATGCATTGATAAATTCCCTTATACCGTGGAACATGACGGGAAAAAAGCTACTGTGAGCCTTGCCGAAAAAAGGCTCCTTACCTACAATCCTGATCTCGCTGCCAAGAAAAGATTTGAGATAAACAGGATGGTTGAAAAAGCCAAGTCACTAACTGTATCTCAAGCAAAGAAAAACGATTTTGGTGAATCAGGAAAATATGTAAGCTTCACTGACGGCAAAGGAAAAAATGCCACTGTCAGCATCAATCAAGATGCAATTGATAAAGATTTGATGTTTGCTGGATACGACCTGCTTGTGACCTCTGAAGTAGTGATGACTGATCAGAATATATATTCCACGTACCATAATCTTTGGAGAATTGAAGAATCCTTTAAAATAATGAAATCAGACCTTGATGCACGCCCCGTATTCTTACAGAAAGAGGAACCTATTAAAGGACATTTCCTAATATGCTATCTCGCAGTGCTTTTGGAAAGAATTCTACAGTTCAAGATACTGGAAAACCAATATTCCAGTTCAGAAATTTTTGACTTCATCAAGAATTTCAAAGCCACAAAAGCCGAGAGCAAGTATATCAACACCACAACCTATTCAGATATTATAGATAATTTGTCCAACCGATTCGGACTTCCGTTAACGAATTACTTTCTTACAGAGACCCAGATAAAATCAATATTCAACCATAAAGTTTAATCCAAACCAGAATATACGGATATCAAAAAGTCTGCTGCATATCACTGCAACAGACTTACTTTTTGTTCGGTTTGCACCATTTTTTAATGTCTGATCCTAAAGTCAGGTGTTAATCGTGAGAACAGCATCTATGCCATTGAAGTAATTCCGGTCTATATTGTGAACCAGGGTCGATTTATCTAACTCGCACTATGTCTTACCGGTGACAAGACTTTCATGAACTTGAGAAATATGAGGACATAAATTCCGACTGCTAGAACGATACTTATAAAATTGATTGCGTTCAATATGGGGCTTTTTATGTACAGTGACTGTGCATAGACACCTAATACCTGAGAACCGACAAGCGCACAAACCATGCTCCACTGAGGTGCAGAATACTCACTCTTCATCAATAGGTTCCTAAAATAGTTCCCGAGCAAATATACAGTAAATACCAGCCAGGTCATTGAAAATACATACGCTAATACTACAATGGCCGATAGGAGACCACTTAGGTCGTATGAGTATACTTTCTGAAAATACGATGTGAGTCTATATATACTTATTCCAAAAAGGCAGGTAATGGGAACCAGTATAAAATATGCAGGCAAAATGGGAACAGCCGGAAGATCTTTTCCTTTGATCATTAGCTTTAAAAGATTTATCAGTTTGACAAAAAGCAGAAGGATTCCGACTGCTACAGTCACTAAAGTACCGACGACAGCAATCCCAGAGATCTGCGGATCTCCTGAGGTGCCTGCCACACCTGAGCCTGCCAGACTGACCAGCCCAAATGCGAACACATCAAGCAACCAGACAAAATTGAATTTATTAATTTCGATCTTCTGCTTAAGCCAGGTTTTGGCAACATTAAACTCAAGCACGAACATCATGATCCATAGGAATCCCCAAAAAACAAGCGAAGGCAGCATCAATGACTGTAATCCCGATGAAATTTGCGGGACAAAGAAACCTATAGGTGCCCACAGCACATTCGCTGACATTGCCAATGAACCTATTATCGGAAAAATTGGAGGCTTCGTTATTCATTGTGGGTAGAACCACAGTTCACTAGTAAAAGTAAATATTGAAAAGCCACCCAGTTCCCAGTAATGTATAAGCGACCAAACACATACACGAAAGGGATAACCAGATGGCTTCTGCTAATACTTTATGCAAAAAATTACTTAACGTCAATGGGGTTGTTGTTACTGACCATGATTTTTATACGGACTCTCTTGGGGTGCAGCATCTTAA
>DIXH01000031.1:43288-61400 GCA_002428605.1 Clostridiaceae bacterium UBA6085 | reverse complement strand
ACTATTTCCTTAAGGTCCTTGCCTGCCTTGAATGCCGGCTGCTTGAATGCCGGTATCTGGATCTCCTCGTTTGTCTTAGGATTCCTTCCTACCCTTGCCTTTCTCTCCTTGACTTCGAAAGTTCCGAAGCCTGAAAGCTGTACCTTCTCTCCTGATGAGAGTGCCTCGACTATGGTCTCGATGGCTGCCTTGAGGGCAAGCTCTGAATCCTTCTTTGTGAAAGCGGTCTTCTCCGCTATTTTAGCTACCAGGTCTGCTTTGTTCATTTTCAGTCCTCCTTAAAATATAAAACGCAAATACTATTATGCTTCAAATCAGCCGGAAAATCAAGTGCCAAGGCTGTTTCTGCCTAATATTCAGGCTATTTTCCCGATTCGAGCTCCGAAATCAGCTTCTTCAGGTCGCTGTTCGTGAAGGTATAGGTGGTGTTGCAGAAGTGGCAGACAAGTTCTTCGTCTTTGCCATCATCACATATCTTCCTGAGCTCTTCAGTTCCGATTGAGATCAGCGCCTTCTCAACTGATGCCCTCGAGCAGTCGCAGTAGAGCGCAGGAACTTTCTCCTCATGGATTTCGAGTCCCATGTCCTCGAATATATAGGAGATGATGTCCTTAATTGACTTGCCGTCTGATAGCATAGTAGTAAGGCTTGGGATCTCCTCCAGCCTGTACATGATTATGTCTGCAATGTGTTCATTCGCACCCGGCATCATCTGTATCATGAAGCCGCCGGCCTTTTTAACCGATCCATCGGTGTCAACAAGGACTCCGAGGGATACTGCTGAAGGCAGCTGCTCTGATGTCGTGTAGTAAAAGGCAAGGTCCTCCGCTATTTCTCCCGTATATATGGGGACCGAGCTGACATACGGCTCCCTGAGGCCCTGGTCCATTATGACGGTAAGGTTCCCTTCCTTGCCTATGAGGCCGCCTACATCAAGCTTTCCCTTTTCATTAAGAGGCAGGTCCGCTTCAGGGTCGACTATGTAACCTTTTACCAATCCGTTGGTCCTTCCTGTGACAAGTATCCCCTTTGCAGGTCCTCCGCCATCTATCTGTATGGTTATCGAGTCTTCCCTGTTCTTGAGCATGGAGCCCATTATCGAACCTGCAGTAAGCATCCTTCCGAATGCCGCGGTAGCTGTCGGGCTTGTCCCGTGTACCCTTGTGGCCTCACCGACAAGGTCAGTCGTCTCCGCTGCTATGATTCTGACGTCCCCGTTCTGGGCCATCGCCTTGATCATTATATCCATTGTTATTTCCTCCGTTTCCAGGCTGTGAAGGTTATCCTTTCAGTTTCATCGTCAGGACGTTTCTCTGAATAGGAATCCCATGATTCGATATCCTTGAAGCCTATCCTATGAAGTATATCAATAAGTTCCTGCTCTGAAAAGACTTTTTCATGATGCAGCTCCTCCACCCTCTCGTAATGTCTCCCCTCCCTGACAAAAAAATTCAGGTACATCTCGACGATACCGTCTTCAATAGAGTTCTCCCAGGTATACACTATATCGTCAGAGGTATATACATAATCGTTGTCGCCAAGTATCTCAGTAAGCTTATAGCTTGAGTTTATGTCGAAGACAAAGAGCCCCTCTTCCTCGAGGTGGTCATAGGCTGCCTTGAAGAACTTTTCTGCCTGGCCGTCTTCGATAAGGTAGTTTACAGAGTCCAGTACCGATGTGATCAGAGAGAAGGACTCCTCAAACCGCATATCCTCCATGGGTATGTTGAATGCCCTTGTCGTGATGCCAAGAGAATCGAGCTTCTTTACAGCAAGAGTCAGCATGTCCTCCGAAAGGTCGATAAGGGTAGTGTCCTTGAAGTACGGGGCTATGCGAAGGGAAATGTTTCCGGTACCGCAGGCGGCGTCAAGATAGCTTCCACCCTTTTCCTTCATTGATAATATGAAGCTTGCGAAAGCATCATAATCAACATCCTCCAATATGAGCTTGTCGTATAATTTTGAAAATCCTGAGTAGCTTTCCATAGGTCCTCCCAAAAAATGTATTCATTGTCCTGTAAATAATTGAACCATTTGCTGTATTTTTAATCAATATGATACTATAATAGAAATAATTATTGAAGCGGAGGTAACTAATTATGCAATATGATGTAGCGGTAGTAGGCGCGACAGGCCTTGTTGGAACTAAGATGCTTGAGATCCTTTCCGAAAAGAACTTTCCGGTAAAGAACCTGTACATGTACGCATCTAAAAAATCTGCAGGCAAGGAAGTTGAATATAAGGGTAAGAGCTATAAGGTCATAGAGCTTAAGAAAGAGAACATCCTTGACAAGGATATAGATATTGCACTTTTTTCTGCAGGAGGCGACACGAGCCTTGAATTTGCAAAGTACTTTGTCGAGATAGGGGCAGTTGTAATAGACAATTCCAGCGCATGGAGGATGGACAAGGAAGTGCCTTTGGTGGTTCCTGAGGTAAATCCTGATGCTCTTAGGGACCATAAGGGAATAATAGCAAACCCAAACTGCTCAACTATACAGGCGATGCCTGTTCTCAAGGCCCTGTCCGACCGGTACGGCCTCGAACGAGTAGTGTACTCGACATATCAGGCAGTTGCCGGAGCAGGCATACAGGGCATAGAGGACCTCCAGAACGGACTCAAGGGAGAGAAGCCCAAGAAGTTCCAGTATGACATAGCGGGAAACCTGATACCTCAGATCGATACGTTCCTTGATAACGGCTATACGAAGGAAGAGATGAAGATGGTCAACGAGACCAGGAAGATCCTGTCCCTTCCGGACCTCAGGGTTACCGCCACATGTGTGAGGGTCCCTGTAGTTACAAGCCACAGCGAAAGCGTAAATGTGGAGCTCAAGAGCGATTTCGAACTCAGGGAAGTGTTCGAGCTGCTTTCGAACACCGAAGGTGTGGTTGTTGAAGATGATACTGCCAATCTCAAGTATCCGATGCCTCTCTATGTCGCCGGTAAGGACCCGGTATATGTCGGAAGGATCAGGAGAGACTATTCAAATAAAAATACCCTTAACCTGTGGATAGTATCAGACAACATCAGAAAGGGTGCAGCGCTAAACGCGGTACAGATAGCTGAGAAGCTCGCAGAAATGGGATTATTGGAAGGAGCAGAGTAATATGGCAATTTTCAGAGGTGCGGGAGTAGCCATAATAACTCCCTTTACGGAAACCGGAATCGACTGGGACAGGTTCAGGACACTTCTCAACTGGCATGTTGAGCAGGGTACCAATGCTATAATAGTATGCGGAACAACAGGTGAAGCATCGACAATGACTGAGACTGAAAAGAAGGAAGCGATCAAGTTCACAGTCGAGGTCATCGCAGGCAGGATACCTGTCATAGCAGGCACTGGAACGAACAACACAAGCGCGAGCATTGCCATGAGCAAATACGCAGAGAGCGTCGGAGCAGACGCCCTTCTCATAATCAACCCATATTACAACAAGACCAGTCCTGAAGGCCTGTACAGGCATTTCAAGGCCATAAACGATGAAGTCAATATTCCAATTGTAGTATACAACGTTCCTTCAAGGACCGGAATGAACATTTCAGCTGAAAATCTGAAGAGGCTTGCAACACTTGGCAATGTAAAGGCTGTCAAGGAAGCTTCCGGGGATATAGCCCAGATTGCCAGGATAAGAAGGCTTCTTCCGGAAGATTTCCAGATATTCTCAGGAAATGACGACCAGGTGGTTCCGATAATGGCACTTGGAGGAGACGGAGTGATCTCAGTCACAGGAAACCTCATACCCAAGGCCATAAGCGACATGACGAAGGCTTTTCTCGAGGGAGACGTCAAGGAGGCCCTCAGGCTTCAGATGGCTACCTTCGACATCACAAGCGCCATGTTCATTGAAACAAACCCGATTCCACTCAAGGCTGCAATGAAGCTCGAAGGGCTCGACTCAGGGATACTGAGGCTTCCCCTTTGGGAGATCACTGAACCAAGCCTTGTGAAGGTTGAGGCTGCAATGAAGGCTTTCGGCCTGCTTGGAGGTCAGAATGGTTAAGGTGCTTTTGAACGGAGCTTCAGGAAAGATGGGTGGCGTCATTTCAGGAATGGCAGCCTCCAAGTCTGTACAGATAGTTGCAGGTGTGGATGCTAAGAATTCAGTGAGGGAGTATCCGGTATACCCTTCCCTCTGGGATGTCAAAGAGGATTTCGATGTGCTTCTGGACTTTTCCAGGGCTGATTCGCTCTATCCCATACTTGACTTCATAAAGTCGAAAGACAAGGCTGCAGTGCTGTGCACCACAGGCTATTCAAGTGAGCAGGTCGAGAGGATAAACGAGGCCTCGAAGACAAGTCCGATCTTCAGGTCAGGCAACATGAGCCTCGGAATCAACATACTCACGAGGATCCTCAAGGATTACACAAAGATACTCTATGAGAACTACGATATAGAGATAGTGGAAAAGCACCACAATGAAAAGATAGATGCTCCCAGCGGGACTGCACTCATGCTGTCTGATGCGATCCAGGGGACGCTGGATGCAGAGACTAACCTTGTATTCTGCCGGGAAGGCATGAAGAAAAGGGAAAAGACTGACATTGGGATGCATTCCATACGCGGAGGCTCCATAGTCGGAGATCACGAGGTCATATTCGCGGGTACCGGCGAAGTGATCGAGCTGACCCATAAGGCCATATCAAGGGATGTATTCGCAGCAGGGGCTCTTGAAGCGACAAAGTACATGACAGGAAGAGGCCCTGGACTATACAATATGGATTCGATGCTATTCGGATGATAAAAAAACAGCAGTTCCTGTAACTGCTGTTTTTTTCGATCACTATACCTATTTGCCGGATAACTCGTTTTTGATCGCAAATGCTCCGAAGATCGCCATCGCGATATATACGACCGCTGCGAAGCTCCCCTTAATGGTGAACATCACCGCCAGCGCCAGCATGGCGATTATTATAAGTGCCTGATAGGATATGAGAAGGTTCTTTTTCATGTTGTCCACCTCTTTAGAATATCATATTACTAAATATAGCACTTTTTTGGTTATTATCAACTATCCCGAGGCTTTGTTGAAAAATAAATACTTATAAGGCAAATAAAATGCTAAAGGCGCATGTATCAGCAGCCTGCCACTCAACATCTTAAATACTAATGAGCATAAAACAAGGCGAAGAGCTTATGCCCCGCGCCTTGCAATTCACCTATGCCAGTGAAGACTCTTCCTCTTCACTCCTTGATTCGTCTGATTTGACCAGCTCAAGTCTTGAGATTGACACTTCGTACGCAACCCTCGTGACCTTCTCGGTCTCGCTCACATTCTTGACGTACTCCCTTGACTGCAGCCTGCCTGAAACCTTGATCCTCTCCCCTATCTCAAGGTTCTTGGAATATCTGGCATTCCTTCCCCAGGCAATTATCGGTATGTAGTCGGATTTGTTGTATGCCCTGTTCACGGCAACGAGAATGTCCGTTATCTCCCTGCCAAAGGGTGTCTTCCTGTATACCGGAGCTTTGCAGATGAATCCGTCGAGGAGTATCTCGTTCGGATCCTTGGCACGCTCCTCCGGCAGCTCTATTGACCTTGCAAAAACAGTCAGAACAAGCTTGTTCCTGTTCTCCACTACCTTGTTGTAGCTTCTCAGCTGACCGTTGACCCTGATGAAATCTCCCACACTGAGTGTCATGTCAGTAAGAAGCCTTTCTGAAATAGTGACGCAGAGTATGTCTTTCGATTCGCTCAGCCTGTCCACCTCGAGCTCGAACACGTGAAATACCTCGCCGTATAGTTCATGGCTCACCTGCGGTTTCTTGAGCACCAGCCCCTCTAGAGTAATCCTGTTGTTCTCTGTGTAGTTCTCCACTCTGTTACCCCTCTTTCTTTGGTATTGGAAAGGCCATACCTCGAAAATACGAGCATGCCCACTGGTCTCTGTTCCCCAAAACAAAGACTCAATACTAATTATATCAAATGTGTATTCGATTTCAAGAAAATTAAAACGATAGGAATGAAAAGATGAAAATATTTTCACTTTCTTAAAGCAGGCTGAGCTTAAAAACCTTTCATCCATGATTGAATTGACCTGTGAAATTATGTATCATGAATTGTGGGAATTGGAGGTGCAGAGTGGAAAACAATAGCCTTGCTGAAAATAAACTGCTTATAATGTATGCTATAAAGGGACTTAAAGTCGAGCTCACGAAGGATCAGCTTTCGGACCTTCTTCTGAGCAGCATCTTCATGAATTATTTCGACCTGCAGACATACATTGACGAGCTTGAGAAAGCCGATTGCATAAGGACGGTCACAATCAGAGGTTCAGATACCCTTCACCTCACGGGTACCGGCGAGGACATGCTTGTGCTTTTCTCAGACAGGATGAATCCCAGGAAGATGAAGGCAGTCGATGAGTGCATCGAGAGAAGCATGGACAAGCTCATAAGGGAAGCTACCGTATCCACTTCCATCGAGGAAGGTGAACGCGGAACATATCTAGTCAGGCTTTCTGCCTTTGAGGACGAGAGGGAGATTGTAGGGCTTACTCTCTCGCTTCCGGACAAGGACAGTGCGGAAAGTGCAATGCACAGCTGGAGAAAGGATTCCTCGGCGATTTATGGGATACTTTACAGGCTCCTTATAAAATAGAAATGGACAAAGCGGCCTCTGAAGGCATTGCTTTGTCCATTTTACTTAGTCTTTAGTCCTTGCAGCCTTAAGCATCTCGATTTCCTTCGCATATCCGTCAAGCTCGTTTGGAGTCTCCAGATAAAAAGGAAGGTCCCTGAGGCTTGGATGGTTGATTATCCTTGAGAATGCAGGAAGCCCTATGGAGCCCTCCCCTATCTTCTCATGCCTGTCCTTATGGCTTGAGAAAGGATTCTTGCTGTCATTGATGTGGACAGCCTTAAGCTTCTCAAGCCCGATGATCCTGTCGAATTCCCCAAGTACCCCCGGAAGGTCATTCACAATATCATATCCTGCATCGTACACATGGCACGTATCCAGACATACTCCGACCTTGTCTTTGAGCTCGATTCTATCGATTATCATCTGCAGCTCCTCGAATGTCCTTCCGACTTCGGTGCCCTTGCCTGCCATGGTCTCCAGGAGCACGATCGTTGTCTGGTCCTCTGAAAGCAGCCTGTTGAGAAGTCCGGAAATAAGAGTTACACCCTCCTCAAGACCCTGACCGACATGGCTTCCGGGGTGGAAGTTGTAGTAGCTGCCGGGGACGTGCTCCATTCTAATCAGGTCATCCTTCATGACCATCTCAGCGAAATCCCTGACCTTTGGGTCTGCTCCTGCCGGATTTAATGTATATGGCGCATGTGCGAGTATTTTGCCGAAGCCATTAGCCTCAATGTAAGACATAAGTGCCTTCGCATCCTCAGTATCAATATCCTTGGCCTTGCTTCCCCTTGGATTCCTTGTGAAGAACTGGAAAGTGTTGGCACCTATTTCATGAGCCGTTTCCCCCATCGCAAGGAATCCCTTGGATGAGGAAAGGTGGCAGCCTATATTGAACAAAAAAATCATCTCCCTGTTTTGCTTATACTGCTAGTATACAACAAATCGGGAGATAATTGAATTGTATAAAATTTAATATTTACTTCAAACTTCGGTTTCTCAGGATCTTCCTGAAGTCCCCCATCATATACAGGGAGCCTGTGACAAGGATAAGACCCTCTGGCCCTGCAATCGACACCGCGCTATAGAGGGCCTTCTCATAAGAGGGCTCTGCAAAGCGATCAACATGGCGGGGGACATAGTCCATGAGCTCTTCAGGTGTGAGCGCCCTCGGAGTAGGTGGAGATGTGCATATGACAGCCCTTGCGCCTTGTGAGGCAGTTTCTGCCATGAGCCTGGCTTCTTTGTCCTTCAGTATCCCGAGTATCACAACACGGGGAACATTCCTGAAGTATGAATCCATGCTTTCAATCAGGCTTCGCATCCCGTCAGGATTATGGGCGCCATCGAGGATGATGCTGGGACTTCTTCCGAACCGTTCCATCCTGGCGGGCCAGACCACATCATCAAGTGCGGAAATGACTGAATCAGAGGATACCTCATAGCCAAGGCCTGCGAGCCTTGAGACAGCTGTAACGGCAAGCAGGGTGTTCTCCAGCTGATGCTTTCCAAGAAGTCCCAGATGGGACCTTATAGTTCCCCAGGGCTGTGCCGTTAGCTCTATAAGCTGTTTCCAGTCATCCATCCCGACATATTTTATATCTTCAACTGAGATGAAGTTGAGGTCAGACCCCGTACCATGTGCCATTGTTTTCAGAACTTCAGCTGCCTTAGGGTCCTGTGGTGCGGATATCGATGGAGCCTTCTTGATTATCCCTGCCTTATGGCCTGCTATGCTCTCGATCGTGTCCCCAAGATATTCGACATGGTCGAAGCTGATCGAGGTTATAACGGAGAGTTCAGGTTCAAGAACATTTGTCGCATCGTTTTTCCCGCCAAGCCCGACCTCAATGACTCCAAAGTCTATGTCCATTTCCTTGAAGTAAAGGAACATGATGGCTGTGACCACCTCGAACTCGGTTGGATGAAAATGCCCTTCCGCCATAACGCTGGGCACTTCACTCCTCACCCTTTCAGTCAGCCTTGCAAGTGCTTCATGGTCTATGTTTCTGCTGTCGACCTGTACCCTCTCCTCGAATACCTCGATGAAAGGCGATGTGTACAGGCCGGTCCTGTAGCCTGATTTCTCAAGGATAAGGGAGATGATCCTGGATGTTGAACCTTTGCCGTTTGTTCCCGCAACATGTATGAATTTCAGCCCTTCCTGCGGATTTCCAAGGTGGGACATGAGCGACCTCATCCTTTCAAGGCCTGTGCGTTCAGGTGCTCTGGGGATCCCGTGGATATATTCTAGTGCTTCAATGTAATCCATCATACCTCCGACAAGGGCAGGACTAGGGACCTTCGGTCCGTTGCCCTGCCCTTTTATCTTATCAAATTGGTTCACCACATTTCAGGTCGTGTGGTGTATCCAGGGGATTGTCAGGACAATGACTCCAGCCTTTCCCTTACTGACTGGATCATGGCCTCATACCTGGCACCCTTTTCCTTTTCCTCGTCGATTACTGACTGAGGTGCCTTGGAGATGAATTTCTCGTTTGTGAGCTTGGAGGTTACCCTCGTAATCTCCTTCATGAGCTTCTCCTCTTCCTTCCTCAGCCTTTCAATCTCCTTGTCCCTGTCAATAAGGTCCAGGAGTGGTATGAATATCCTTGCATCGCCTGTGACTACCGCAACATTGTTTTTTCCGTCCGGCTCGGCTGTTACAAGCTCCACCTCGTCAGCGAATGCAAGCTTCTTAAGGTAGTCCGTGGCCATTACGAAGGCCTCGCCTACTCCCTCCTGAGGAAGGATGCTGAGCTTTGATTTCCTCGATGAAGGTACGTTCATTTCCTGCCTGAGATTCCTGATGCTCCTGATGGCTTCGATGACCGCATTCATGTTCCTCTCGGTTTCAATGTCGATCAGGTTTTCGTCAGATCGAGGCCATGCTGCTGTGACTATGGTATCCTCATCCCCCAGGTGGCTGTGGATCTCCTCTGTGATGAACGGCATTACAGGGTGAAGGAGCTTAAGACCTGCAATGAGGACATTCCTTATGACGTTGAAGCTTGTGCCCTTCTCTTCGTCAGTGCCGTTGTAGAACACGGGCTTGATCAGCTCTATGTACCAGTCGCAAAGCTCGTTCCAGAGGAAGTCGTATACCTTCTGCAGCGCAACCCCCAGCTCGAACCTGTCGAGGTTTGCTGTAACATCGGCAATAAGCGAGTTAAGCCTTGAAAGTATCCACCTGTCAGCAAGGGAGTAGCTTCTTGAATCCCTGTACTTTTCCAGGAGCTCGTCATCGAGGTTCATCAGCACGAATCGTGATGCGTTCCAGATCTTGTTCGCGAAATTTCTCGCAGCCTCCACCCTCTCAGGATAGAACCTGATGTCGTTTCCTGGCGCGTTTCCGGTTATCAGCATGAATCTCAATGCATCAGCGCCGTACTCGTCTATGGTCTCCAGCGGGTCTACGCCGTTTCCGAGCGACTTGCTCATCTTCCTTCCCTCGGAATCCCTAACGATGCCGTGTATGAACACTGTATCGAACGGGGTCTCCTTCATGTTGTAGAGTCCTGAGAACACCATCCTTGCAACCCAGAAGAATATGATGTCATACCCTGTGACAAGGGTGGAGGTGGGGTAGAAATACTCCAGGTCCTCTGTCCTGTCAGGCCAGCCCAGAGTCGAGAAAGGCCATAATGCAGAGCTGAACCATGTATCAAGGACATCCTCCTCTTCCCTCAGCTTTTCAGAGCCGCACTTGGGGCAGGCAGGAGGGGCATCAACTGAGGCGATGGTGTCGCCGCATGAGTCACAATACCAGACCGGTATCCTGTGTCCCCACCAGAGCTGCCTTGAAATGCACCAGTCCTCGATGTTTTCCATCCAGTTGAAGTACGTCTTCTCGAATCTCTCAGGAACGAATTTGGTATCCTTGTTCCTTACCGCTTCAAGGGCAGGTATTGCAAGGGGCTCCATCTTGACGTACCACTGCTTTGAGATCAGTGGTTCTATGGCAGTTCCGCACCTGTCATGGGTTGACAGGTTGTGCAGATGGGGCTTTATTGAGTCAAGGAGCCCAAGCTCTTCCATGTCCCTGACGATGAGCTTTCTTGCCTCGTACCTGTCAAGACCGGCATATTTACCTCCATTGGAGTTAATCCTGCCGTGGTCGTCAAGTACGTTCACGCTGGGGAGATTGTGCCTTTCCCCGACAAGATAGTCATTGGGGTCATGTGCCGGAGTGATCTTTACGCAGCCTGTACCGAACTCCACGTCAACATAAGAATCGGCGACTATAGGGATCTCCTTGTCCATCAGAGGAAGCATGAGGGTCTTCCCTACGAGGGCCCTGTACCTGTCATCATCAGGATTTACAGCGACCGCCGTGTCTCCAAGCATTGTCTCTGGCCTTGTAGTGGCTATTGTTATGTAGCCGCTCCCGTCAGTCAGTGGGTATCTGAAGTGCCACAGGCTTCCTTCAGATTCCTTGTATTCGATCTCGGCGTTCGAAAGCGCAGTTGTGCACTTCGGGCACCAGTTCGTCATCCTGTTTCCCCTGTATATGAGGCCTTCGTCGTACAGCTTGACGAATACCGTCCTGACTGCCTTTGAGAGGTTATCATCCATTGTGAAGGCTTCACGGGTGAAGTCGCAGGATGATCCCATCTTCTTGATCTGTTCCCTTATCCTCTCCCTGTATTCGTCGGACCACTCCCAGACCTTTTCCAGGAAAGCCTCCCTGCCGATTTCCTTCTTGACTATACCCTGCTTCAGGAGCTCGTTCTCGACCCTTACCTCGGTTGCGATGGACGCGTGGTCTTCCCCAGGCAGCCACAGCGCCTCGAAGCCCTGCATCCTCTTGTATCTTATGATCATGTCCTGAAGCGTCAGGTCAAGCGCATGACCCATATGAAGCTTTCCGGTTATGTTCGGAGGCGGCATCACTATGGTGTATGGCTTCTTCTCCTTGTTCACCTTCGGGGTGAAGACTCCCATTTCCATCCATTTGTCGTAAAGTCTCTTCTCGAATTCCTTGGGATCGTATGTCGTTCCCAGCGTCTTCCTGTCTTCCATAGCATCCTCCTTAAAATAAAAAGAGTCCCCGTCCATAAAAGGACGAAGACTCCGCGGTACCACCTTTTTTCCCACTGACATGGGCACTCGATAAATTAACGGTTCGAATAAACCGTCCGGACTTACTTAATTTCTGCCCGGAAGCTCAGAAGCTACCTTCTGCCAAATCCTGCGTGACCGCCTTTCAGCCTTGTGCGGTCTCTCTTTTACGCTGACCCTTTGCATACTCCTCTTCGTCAATGCCTGATATATACCCTTATATTATATGTGCCTCTTCTCTATTGTCAAGGTCTTTTCAACTGCAGTGAGGTTCTGGTTCTTTTCAAGGTTCCTGAAGGCAGTTGATACCATGAGCTTGATCCTGTTCAGCTGGTTGACCTCGCTGGCTCCCGGATCGTAGTCTATGGCGGTTATGTTAACGTTCTTGTTGTCCTCTCTCAGCTTCTTGATGACTCCCTTGCCTGTTATGTGGTTAGGGAGGCAGGCAAACGGCTGCATGCAGACTATGTTCTCAACGCCGGAATGTATGAGCTCCAGCATTTCACCTGTAAGGAACCATCCTTCTCCGGTCTGGTTACCGATTGAAACCACGTCTTTGGTCATTTCAGCAAGGGATTCGATCCTTGAAGGAGGAGTGAACCTCTCTGATTCGGTAAGTGCATCCCTCATGGCTTTCCTGTATATCTCTATCGCCTCGATAATGAGCTTTGACGTGACCGCACCCTTGAGGGTTCCGCCCAGCTCCTTCCTCTTGAAGATATTGTTGTAGGAGCTGTAAAGGAAGAAGTCCGTGAGGTCAGGCATTACTGCCTCACAGCCTTCATTCTCGATGACATCGACCACATTGTTGTTAGCAGTCGGATGGAACTTGACAAGTATCTCACCTACAAGTCCGACCTTCGGCTTAACAGTGTTCTTTATCTCAAGCTTGTCGAAATCCCTGACTATCGCCTGTACGTTATCCTTGTAGAGCTGGAAGCTTCCGTTTGAAACATCCTTCTCCAGCTTTTCCGACCATTTCTCATAAAGTGCGTTTGCAGAACCCTTGATGGTCTCGTATGGCCTCACCCTGTACAGGACCCTCATGAGGAGGTCGCCATAAAGTATGGCGAAAAGGACACGGTTGATCGTATCCAGGGTGAGCTTCATCCCGGGATGCTTTTCGAAGCCCTGGAAAGACAGAGGCACTACCGGTACCTGCGGGAATTCAGCATCCCTAAGGGCTTTCCTTATGAATCCGACATAATTGGTGGCCCTGCAGCCTCCGCCGGTCTGGGTTATGAGGGCGGAAGTGTTGTCCGGGTCATATTTGCCGCTCTTCAGGGCGTTTATGATCTGTCCTGTAACTATTATGGAAGGATAGCATGCATCATTGTTGACATATTTCAATCCTTCCTCTATGGCATTCCTGTCATCGCTTGGAAGGACCACCAGATTGAAGCCCGATGCCCTGAGTGCCGCCTCAAGGAACCTGAAGTGTATCGGTGACATCTGGGGGGCGAGAAGTGTGTGGGTCTTCTTCATCTCTATCGTGAACTGAGGTCTGCCGTAGACTATGGGTCTGTCCTTCCTTACGAAGCCGTTCCTCTCCCTGGCATCCATGGCAGCCTTAAGGGACCTTATCCTGATCCTTGCTGCTCCCAGGTTGTTTCCTTCATCTATCTTGAGCAGCGTATACAGCTTGCCTTTGCTGTGGAGTATCTCCTCAACCTGGTCTGAAGTGACTGCATCTAGCCCGCAGCCGAAGCTGTTAAGCTGAATGAGCTCAAGGTCGTCCCTACCTGCAACGAAGGAAGCAGCCCTGTAAAGCCTGTTGTGGTAGGTCCACTGGTCTATTACCCTGAGCGGCCTTTCGACCTTGCCCAGATGTGCGACGGAATCCTCTGTTAGCACTGCCATTCCAAAGTCCCTGATTATGTCAGGGATCCCGTGATGTATCTCAGGGTCAACATGGTAAGGCCTTCCGGCAAGCACGATCCCCTTGAGGCCATGCTCCCTCATATACCTGAGTGTTTCCTCGCCCTTCCTCTGGACATCGGCCTTTACCTGGTCCTTTTCCGCGTAGGCCTTGTCTACAGCTGAGGTTACCTCATGAAGTGTGATGTCACTATACTTCGACAATATGGAGTGAAGCTTTTTAGGAAGCTCGGCTCTCTTGTACAGGTTCAGGAACGGGTTCAGATATGTCAGGCCATTTGTCTGTATAATATCCATGTTGTTCTTTATGACTTCCGGATAAGAGGTCACGACCGGGCAGTTGTAGTGGTTTGAAGCTCCCTTGTCTTCCTTCTCCTCGTATGGGATGCAAGGATAGAAGATCATGTCCACGTTCTTCTTTGCCAGCCACTCGATATGTCCGTGAACTATCTTGCCGGGATAGCAAACCGATTCAGATGGTATTGATTCCATACCAAGTTCATAGATCTTCTTTGATGACCTCGGTGAGAGGACCACCCTGTATTTCAGCTCCGTGAAGAAGGTGAACCAGAACGGGTAGTTTTCGTACAGGTTGAGGACCCTTGGTATTCCCACAGTCCCCCTTGTCGCCTCCGATGATTCAAGGCTCTTGTAGGCAAATGTCCTGTCATGCTTGTATTCGAAAAGGTTGGGCACTTCATTCTTCCTTATGACACCAAGCGGCCTTTCGCACCTGTTGCCAGAGATGAATTCGTGTCCTTCCCTGAATATGTTTACGGTAAGCGGGCAGTTGTTCAGGCAGAGTCCGCAGCGCCTCATTTCAGCCCTCGGTGAAAGGAGCTCAAGCTCATCAGCCTTCAGGAGTGTAGACCTCTGACCCTCATTCCTTTCCTTCGCTATGATTGCCGCACCGAATGCTCCCATGAGTCCTGCAATGTCCGGTCTCACGGCATCCCTTCCGGAAACCTTCTCAAATGCGCGGAGTACGCTGTCATTGTAGAAAGTACCTCCCTGGACAATGATCTTTTCACCCATCTCCTTAGGATTACGGATCTTTATAACCTTGAACAGTGCGTTCTTTATAACGCTGTAGGAAAGCCCGGAGCTGATGTCACCGACAGAAGCCCCTTCCTTTTGCGCCTGCTTGACCCTTGAATTCATGAATACCGTGCACCTGGATCCCAGGTCCACAGGCTCATCCGAGAACAGGCCTTCCCTGGAGAAGTCTCTCACGTCAAAGTTAAGCGATTCCGAAAAGCTCTCGATGAATGAACCGCACCCTGATGAGCACGCCTCGTTCAGCATTATTGAATCAATGGCTCCATCCTTGATCTTCATGCACTTCATGTCCTGGCCGCCAATGTCCAGGATGAAGTCCACTCCCTCAAGGAAATGGTTTGCCGCCGTGTAGTGCGCTATTGTCTCGATCTCTCCGAAATCAACACCCAGGGCAGCCTTCATGAGACTTTCGCCGTATCCAGTAGCGGTGCTTCCTGCTATGTAGGCGCCTTCAGGCAGCTTCGAATAAAGGTCCTTCAGTATCGATACTATAAGCTTAAGGGGCTCTCCCTTATTGCTTCCATAATACGAGTAAAGTATCCTCTTTGAATCATCCATGAGCACGAGCTTGGATGTTGTTGATCCCGAGTCTATACCAAGGTAGCATGGACCGGTATGTCTGGAAAGGTCAGCCCTTTCTGCTTTTGCCAGGTCATGTCTTGCCTTGAAGGCATCAAAATCAGCCTTGTCAGCAAACAGAGGATCAAGCCTTTCGACTTCCTTTACGAATACTCCCTTGAGCTTTTCAGCCCTGTCCTTCAGGACCTGGAAGTCATGGGAATAGGTCTCCTTTGAATGGAGGGCAGCGCCCATGGCAACGTAGAGCTCGGCATTTTCGGGGACAATGGCAGCCGCCTCAGAAAGGTGAAGCGTCTCGATGAACCTCGTCCTAAGCTCCGACAGGAAATGAAGAGGTCCTCCCAGAAAGGCGATGTTGCCCTTTATGGGCTTGCCGCAGGCAAGTCCTGATATGGTCTGGTTGACTACCGCCTGGAATATGGAAGCCGCTATGTCCTCTTTCTTTGCGCCTTCGTTGATCAGTGGCTGTACGTCTGTCTTTGCGAACACGCCGCATCTTGCCGCTATCGGGTATATGAATGTGGAGCCTTTTGCAAGGTTGTTCAGCCCTGTGGCATCGGTCTTGAGGAGAGCTGCCATCTGGTCGATGAACGCACCGGTACCGCCTGCGCAGGTACCGTTCATCCTCTGCTCAATGGAGCCGTCGAAATAGGTTATCTTGGCATCTTCTCCGCCAAGCTCTATGGCTACGTCGGTATGCCCTATGAATTCCTCGACTGCCTTGGTGGAGGCAATGACCTCCTGAACAAAATCTATCTTAAGCCATCCTGCAACGGACATTCCTCCGGAGCCGGTAACGCTCACTGTGACTTCGCGCTGCCCGAAAGCCTCGTATGCATCCTTAATGCAGTCCACTACAGTGCTCCTGATATCGGAGTAATGTCTTTTGTAGTCGCTGTATGCAAGTCTTGAATTCTTATCCAGGACTGCGATCTTTACTGTTGTGGAACCCACATCCAGACCTATGAACAATCTGTCTTTCATAAATTAGGCCCGATCCGCTCAGCGGCCCGGCACCCTTCACCTCTCTTTGATAGTCAGTTGGCAAAACATGATTTTAATGGAAAATACCCGCTAATATGTAGCAAAGGATTGAATAATAATATATTATAGCACCAATTTGTAAATTTTGTATTATCAGGAAATAATTAAGAATTGGAAAGGGTTTCAAGTTAAAAAACATTAAAACAGACAGGCTTGAAATAAAAATTCAGCCTGTCGCAAGTTTAGTCCATATCAGTTTCATCAGCTGAGAGAAGCTCCCTCAATACAGCTGACACTGTGTCCCTTGAAAAACCTTTGTTCACAAGGAATCCGTAAAGCTTTCCGCGAAGCTTCCACTCGTCGCTTTCCCTCTTCCTGAGCAGCGCAAGCTTCTTTTCTGCCTGCGACCTGCAGGATTCCTTCTCTGCGTCAGGAGACATGCTTCCCAGTGCATCCTCTATAGTTTCCTTGTCAATTCCCTTTGCCTGTAGCTCGTGACGTATCTTAAGGACTCCGCCCTTCTTTATCTTCTCGCTCGAATATAGCTTCGCATACCTCTCGTCATCAACCAGGCGGTACTCTTCAAGAAGCCCTGATACTGAACCTATGGTATCTTCGTCGTAGCCCTTTGCTGAAAGCCTTCGTCTGACCTCTTCAAGGGTCTTGTAGCCTCTTTCGAGGAATGAGAATGCGTCGTCCTTGGCCCTGAGTCTTTCGTCAGCGCTGACCATTTCCCTTAGTGAGGCTTCGTCTATTTCCATGCCTGGCTTAAGGTGCATCTTCACTATCAGTTCCTTGTGGCATGGATAGATACTGCCATCATCCATTGTCAGTCTTGACCTGTCCTTGTCCCGTCTTTGGTCCTCAATCGATGATATCTTCAACTTCAGTCACCTGCCCTGAGTATGTATATTGTGGGGTCCATGAGCACTTTGGCTGCAACCTTCGATACGTCATTCAGTGTGATCTTCTCAAGGTCCTCAATGTCTTCAAGAAACTTCATCGGTGTTTCACCGTCAATCAGGTCATCCATTATGCTTGAACAAAGGTGGTGGGTGTCTTCAAGGGTTGACATCACGCCAGTCTTCATGACCTTCTTCATGACCTCCAGGTCCCTGTCGGATATTGCAGACCCTGCTGCAAGTCCCTCGGTAATGTCCTTGATGATCCCCAGGGCGACTTCAGTGCTGTCGTCATGGACCTGGGTGTATATGGTAAGGCTCTGGATCCTGTCCGTAAGGTCAAGGTCAGAATATGCATCGTACGCGAGCCCCATCTCTTCGCGAAGCTTCCGAAAGAGCATGGAGTTTGCGGAATTGCCAAGCTTGTAGTTGAGTATGCGTAAAGGAAGCTTTTCAGATTCCTCAAGCTCGAAGGTATATAGGAGCCCGATTGCGGATTGTTCCATAGGCTTCGATGACTTGAACCTTCCAGGACGGTTTTTCTCGAACTGTATCTCATTCTTCTGTGGAGGTTCGCCAGACCAGGAACCGAATATGTCCCTGACGATCTTCAGGACAAGGCTGTATTCAAGTGGTGACACAATGGTCAGCAGCGCGTTACCAGGTACATAGTGCCTCGAATGGAAATCAACAAGCTTCTTTCTTGTGAAGCCGCTTATGCAGGTTTTCGTTCCAAGGATATCAGTCCTTAGTCCGCTCTTCCTGTAAGCCTTCCTGTTAAGGAGATTTAGGGTGAGTGACTCAGTATCGTCAAGGGTTGCCTTCAGCTCTGAAAGGACGACTCCCTTCTCCTTCTCCATCTCATCCTCTGGAAAAGCAGGAAATCTGACCATCTCGTTCAGTATTCCGAGACCTTCGGAGATCTCCTCCTGAAGCGCTGTGATGGTGAAGACGGTTGAAATGTAGTCGGTGAAGGCATTGTAATCGCCGCCGAGGTATTCAAGGTCTTCGTTCAGTTTCTTGTTGTTGCGGTAGATTGTGCCCTTGAACATCATGTGCTCGA
>DIXH01000031.1:0-43187 GCA_002428605.1 Clostridiaceae bacterium UBA6085 | reverse complement strand
TGAAACCGGCTGATTCCAGCATTTCCTCAAGCTCGGACCTTCTAAGAGGAAGAAGCATTACAGAGCTTCCCGCCTCTTCAGGACCTACCCTTAGCTTTGACCTGAATTCGATCTTCATCGTATCCGGGTCCAGCTTGTAGTTCCTGACGAAGGTTATGTCCTTATCCTTAACCTCGATGGTCGGAAGGCTGGTTATGGATTCATCGAGGATCCTGTCATAGTTTATGGTCTGAAGTATGATCCTGCCACCTGGCTTAAGTAGTCCGTAACATGTCCTTATGAAGTCCTGCACCTGCTTCCTGTCCTTCAGGTGGACCAGGGAGTTCCCGATGCAGAAGATCATGTCCATCTCATCAGTGCATACGAGGTCGATATCCATCATGTCGGATACTATGAAATCTGCATCCGCATCCAGCATGACGGCCTTTGCTTCTGCGATCGCCACCATTGATTCATCTATATCTACACCTACTGTCTGAATACCTTTTCCTGCCAGGGCAATGGCATAGGTACCTGTACCGCAGGCCGCATCAAGCACCTTTGCACCGGGCTCTAGCCCATCCGTAAGGAATGCCGCAGTAGATAGGCTTAGCGGAAATATGTCATCATAATGTCTGGCAAGGATCTCGTAAAACTTCAATTCAATTCCTCCCCGTATATTGTCAGCAAGACCCTTATAAGGTTTTGCAAATGATCGTGTTTTCAACAGACCTGATATATGTCCATCTAAACATTATACAGCTTGCAAAGCCTTCAGACAATGAAAAGAAATGTAACAGACCTGTCACATTGGTTTGGTACAGTAATACTGAAATGGATTGAAGTAAGGCATAAGTGAATATGCCATATTGGATGATATAATAAAATGAGAATACTGATCCGGAGGGCTCTGCCCGCTGGAATCGACTGACGGGTGGTTTAATTGAAGTACATACTCATAATAGAAGATGAGGTCAGGATGAGGAACCTGCTGAGGGACTATCTGGTGAAGGAGGGCTATGATGCAACCCTCGCCCCAGACGGGGCCGAAGGCCTGAAGCTGGCTCTTGCAAGGGATTATGACCTTATACTCCTCGACATGATGATGCCGTTCATGGATGGGATGACAATGCTGAGGGAGCTGAGGAAAACGAAGGATACGGCTGTCATCGTATTGACTGCCAGGAGCCAGGATGCAGATAAGCTAGAGGGATATGTAGCCGGTGCCGACGATTATGTGACCAAGCCCTTCTCTCCAAAGGTGCTTATGGCAAAGATACACGCGTTCTTCTCCAGGCAGGATGGAGGAAGAAACGGAAGGATCGAGGACGGCTGCCTCAGGATAGACACAAGATCACAGAGGGTATTCGTTTCTGATGAGGAAGTGATTCTCACCAAAAAGGAGTACGAGCTGCTCACCTTCCTTGCCAATAACAGCAACATTGCGTTCTCCAGGGAGACTCTCCTTGACAGGGTCTGGGGAATTGACTATGACGGGGACCTGAGGGCAGTAGATACCAGCATAAGAAGGCTCCGGGAGAAGCTGGGGAAAGCTTCGGGCTACATAATGACAGTGAGGGGAACCGGATACAGGTTCCTGGTGAATGATGATGTTTAAGTCGATAACCAACAAGCTTGCAATACTGACAACTGTAATGGTCTCGTCGCTCCTCCTGCTCTCAATGCTGTTCATGACTCTTTATTTTGAAACCTACTACGAGAATGTCAAGAGGAAAGCCCTGTGGGAGAACCTCGTGGAGTTTTCCGAGGTCACTGTCCGCTCCCCCGAAGGCTTCATAGGAGACATTACTGACTATGAAGCCAAGAACTCCGCCAGGCTATTCATATACACGAAATCCGGAGACCTTGTCTACATGTCATCCAAGGGTGGGAACGTCGATGAAAACTCGATCTTCATCCTGAGGAGCTTCTTCAATGACATAGCACTGAATGAAGCTGTAAAGGAAGAGCTGTACGGAGCCTCAGGGATATCGAGGGAGTATGTGGAGGAGACCAGGGGGATCAAATACTTTCTGTCTGCAATCCCCGTATCCGTTTTGACAGATGATGACTCTATAGCAATATCAATATCATCCATGATCCCAATAAGGGAATCAGCTGAAACGATCAAGCAGTTCTTCATATATCTGTTCATTGGAGGGCTCTTTGTAACCGCTATAATATCGGTCGTCGTTTCTAAGATGGTTACAAAACCTCTCAGGAAACTTGCAAAGGACGCTTCGATGCTTGCATCGCTCAGCTTTGTAGATAGGGATACAACCTCAAGGACGGATGAGATAGGCGACCTGGACAGGTGCCTTACATCGCTTTCCTCAAACCTTCAGGTAGCGCTGGAGGACTTAAGGTCCAAGAACCTTCTTCTGGAGGAAGACCTTAACCGGAAAGAGATGCTTGAAGATCAGAGGAAAAGCTTCATAAGGGACATATCCCATGAGCTTAAGACACCTCTTGCACTTATACAGGGGTATGCTGAAGGGATCCTTGACGGAGTCGCTACTGAGGACTCGAAGGAGTATCTTGGTATAATACTGGATGAGTCGAAAAATATGGAAGCCCTTATCAGGGACATGCTTGAGCTGTCATATACCGAATCAGACGCATTCACCCTTGACATGAGGAGTATTGACCTGAGCGGTTTGATTTCCGGGACTGAGGCAGCATTCAAGGGCATCAGGCAGGACATAAGGTTAGAGTCTGACATAAAGCCTGGTATGACCGCTTACGGTGACAGTGAAAAGCTGACGATAGCAGTAAGGAATATCCTGAAGAATGCGTTCACCTATACAGACGAGAACGGGAGAGTCTCCATAAGTCTGAGGCCGGATGAATCTGGAGAAAGGTGCGTCCTTAAGGTTACCAACAGCCCTGCGTTCATCTCGGAGGAAGATCTCCAGAACATATGGGTGCAGTTCTACAAGAAGGACAAATCAAGACAGCGCGTGAAGGGATCTTCTGGACTTGGGCTTTCCATTGTAAGGAACATACTGGACAAGCATGGTTTCGAATATGGAATAAGGAATGCGGTTAACATAGATGGCACCAGCGGAATCGAATTCACAGTGAAGTTCGGATGAAAAATGACATGGGAGCTGACTCCCATGTCATTTTCAGAGCGTATATCCACCGTCCAGGGTTATCACCTGGCCGGTCATGTATCTGCCTTTTTTCAGCAGGAATTCTACAAGGTCTGCAATCTCGTCGGGACGTCCAAGCCTTTTGAAGGGGATATCGCTGAGGAATTCATCCTTCTCCGAAATTGAAAGGTTCGAGAGGATCTCGGTATCGATTCCACCAGGTGCTATGGCATTCACTCTGACGCCCATGTGGGAAAGTTCGGCTGCAAGGCCTCTCGTGAACTGTTCCATAGCTCCCTTTGTCATTGCATACGCCACTTCCATGGATGCTGCCCTGGAACCCCAGATCGATGATATGGAGATTATGTCGCCTGTGCCCTTCTCGACCATATCGGGTATAAGAGACCTGGTTATGTAGTAAAGGGACTTGATGTTAACTGAAACAAGGTCCTCGAAATCTTCAGGCTGCATCTCATGGAACAGCTCCCGCCTTGAAATTCCTGCAGCATGTATTATTACTTCGATGTTCTTATGGTTTGCGGCTATCCTGCGGGAAACTGAGTCCATATCACGACTGTCCCTGAAGTCGCATCTTATTGATTCAACATTCTTAGGGCTATTAAGTGATTCAGTGAGTGCACTTATACCGGCATCATTTGACCCGTACATGAGGATAAGGTCGTAGCCCATCTCATGAAGCCTTTTTGCTATAGCTCCGCCGATTCCTCCGCTTGCTCCCGTTACCAGAGCCGTCTTTTCCATATGACCACATCCTCTCAAAGTCGATTATACAGGCCGGATTTCATAAAATAAAGAAAAAGGACGGAAATCCGTCCTTTTGTGATTTATGCTACTTCGATCCCTTCAGGATATCTGCAATGGCTGCAATGCTTCCCAAAGAGCCTATGGCATCTACAGGGAGTATGAGCTTGTTGGCAGGGTTCATTGAGAGGTCCCTCAAAGCTTCTACCTGCTTCAGAGCTATGACCCTCGCGTCAGTACCTGAGTTTATTATTGCTCCATTGACATCCATGATGGCCTGAGCTTCAGCCTTTGCAATAAGGTCGATTGCCCTTGCCTTACCTTCTGCCTCAAGCAGCTGCGATTCCCTGAGTCCTTCTGCCCTTCTGATGTTTGACTCCTTCTCCGCCTCTGCACGGAGGATGTTGCTCTGCTTCTCTCCTTCTGCCCTGGCTATGCTGGAGTTCCTGTCACCTTCAGCTATGAGGATGGCTGCTCTCTTTTCTCTTTCAGCCTTCATCTGCTTCTCCATGGCGTTCTGGATCTCTTCAGGAGGAACTATGTTCTTGATCTCAACTGACAGTATCTTGATTCCGTAAGCATCAGTTATCGAGTCGACAATGCTGAGAAGCTTCTGGTTGATCTTGTCTCTTCCGACAAGAACTTCATCAAGTGTCATGTCACCTATTATGTTTCTCATGTTGGTTATGGTCGAGTACATTATACCTGACACATAGTTCTCTATGTTGTAGACAGCGTCCTTGGCGTTCAGCACCTGATAGAATATTACGTTGTCGACTGAAATCTTGACGTTATCCTTTGTTATGACGTTCTGTGGCTGAATGTCGAGTATCTGCTGCTTCATTGATATCCTTCTTCTGACGAAGTCAGCGAAAGGGATTATTACGTGCCAGCCAGGCTGCAGGACCCTGTAGAACTGTCCGAACCTTTCCAATACGAAGACATACCCTGTGTTGACAACCTTTATGCTTGTCAAAAGGACAATGAGTATGATGAGTGCCAGAATTGCAAAACCGATGATGTATTCCATTACTTCGTTTCCTCCTTCACGACTGTTAGCTTGTTCTCTTTTATACCGACTACCCTGAAGCTCTCGCCCGGCAGTATGGTTTCGCCATCATTCACTATAGCCCAGTAGATTCCGTTGATCTTCTGCTGAGATGCCCTTTCGATCCTGTCCTCAGCCGTAAAGACCTGTCCCACAATCTTGTCAACGAGTATTGGCTCGTTCTTTATCCTGTTCCGTATGTACTTCTCGGAAATACTGTTACCTATACCAAGGAAAACTATTCCAAGTACAACCGCAATCAGGACCTGATAAGTGAATTCAACATAGAAGCCTGCCAGCCATGCAGCCACGAATCCCACCATAAGCCAGGAAAGCAGCACATTGCTGGTTACAACGTCAAAAGCTACGACAACAATGATCAGTACCAACCAAATCCAATTCAAGTTTCATCCCTCCTTGTGTCTTATTATATCAGCATAAGAGAGCATCTCAAAGCATGATATGGTATTGAATACTGCATTTTAAGGTAACGGCAACTGCTTTTATGTAAGCCTTTGGGTCCATCTCTTTCAGGCTTCGATTATCTCCGATTTGCTTCGATTATCTGCCCTGTCCGTTCAGAAAGCCCTAAGCAGTGCTGTTTTGATGGTTTCTACCGCTCTATTACATAGTAACACAAAATATATAGAAATATATTTCAAAACAGTTAATTTACAAATTCGTAACCATCGGACAGATCAACTGCCATATGGGACCTTTATAAAACAAAAGAGCCGCAATGATGCGGCCCGTAAATATCAATACTGGTAGAATCCCCTTCCTGTCTTCTTTCCGAGCAGTCCTGCCCTAACCATCTTTCTAAGGAGAGGATGCGGAGCGTACTTGTCAGTACCCATTTCCTTATGGAGAACTTCCATGATCGCAAGGGTTATGTCGTTTCCGATAAGGTCCGAAAGCGCCAGAGGTCCCATTGGGTGGTTAGCTCCAAGCTTCATTGCCTTGTCTATGTCTTCAGCTGATGCGAAGCCGTCTGCAAGTACTCCTATCGCCTCGTTTATCATAGGGATGAGTATCCTGTTGACTACGAAGCCTGGTCCTTCTGTAACCTCTACAGGATCCTTGCCGATCGTCTTTGCAAATTCTACCGCGCGATTGAAGGTCTCACTATCAGCCAGCTGACCGTGGATGATCTCAACGAGCTTCATTACCGGTGCCGGATTGAAGAAGTGCATTCCGATCACTCTTCCCGGATTCTTTGTAGCTGAAGCCATTTCAGTTATCGACAGGGATGATGTGTTTGAAGCGAAAATAGCTGTATCTGTGCATATTGAATCAAGGTCCCTGAAAAGCGCCTTCTTGACCTCCATCTTCTCGACAACGGCCTCAAGCACCAGGTCGCAGTCTGCAGCGCCTGCAAGATCTTCATAAACCTTCAGGTTACCTGAGATCATGTCGCACTCATCCTGAGAAAGCCTGCCTTTCTCAACCTGCTTTGCAAGCCTTCCGAGCATGCCCGAAAGACTCTTCTTCGCGAAGCCCTCAGCTACATCATACATGCCTACTTCCCAGCCGCCCTGTGCAAATGCCTGGGCAATGCCGGATCCCATGGTTCCTGCTCCAACAACGAATACTTTCATACCTTCATCAGGTTACGGCACAGCCGTCACCTGACTTTCTTCACCCCTTTCGAAATAGTATCTAAATTGACTATATTCAAAAAAAAGTCGGATGTAAAGGTTTTGAGATAAATACATGAAAAAACATTCATATTTATGTAGTCGTATACAGTGTTGGCATAAGAATTGCTATGTAGATTATGCCAATAAAAAATAAGTTTCAGGAGGTCGAAATGAGAGAAGTAGTCATAGCGAGCGGTGTAAGAACTGCAATAGGAAGCTTCGGAGGTCAGTTCAAGGATGTATCGGCGGTTGACCTGGCTGCGACAGCAGTAAAAGAAGCGGTGTCGAGAGCCGGGATCACACCTGACCAGGTGCAGGATGTTTATCTGGGTTGCATTCTCCAGGCTGGTCTGGGCCAGGGTGTGGCAAGACAGGCTGCGATCAAGGCCGGCATACCTCAGGAGGTTCCTGCAGTCACAATAAACATGCTCTGCGGTTCAGGACTGAAGACTGTTGCAATGGGAGCTCAGACCATCATGACGGGTGAAAATGACATAGTTGTGGTCGGGGGAACCGAAAACATGAGCATGTCCCCTTACCTCCTTCCATCAGCCAGATTCGGCATGAGGATGGGTGACGATAAGGCGGTGGATTCACTTATAAGGGATGCGCTGACTGATGTGTTCAACAATTATCATATGGGGGTGACCGCAGAAAATCTTGCTGAAAAATACTCCATTACCCGTGAAGAGCAGGATGAATTTGCAGCCTGGAGCCAGAATAAGGCTGAGAAGGCCATTGAAGAAGGCAAATTCAAGGATGAGATAGTGCCGGTCCTTATCCCCCAGAGAAAGGGTGACCCGAAGGTTGTAGATACCGATGAGTTCCCCAAGAAGGGAGTAACGGTCGAAGGATTGTCAAAGCTCAAGCCTGCATTCAAGAAGGATGGCACGGTAACTGCCGCAAATGCATCAGGAATAAATGACGGAGCTGCAGCCCTTGTCCTTATGTCCAGGGAAAAGGCTGAAGAGCTTGGGGTTAAACCTCTGGCTACCATAGTTTCTTTTGCAAGCGCTGGTGTGGATCCATCGATCATGGGTATCGGACCGGTACCTTCATCGAGAAAGGCACTTGAAAAGGCCGGACTCACTGTTGATGACATGGACCTCATCGAGGCAAATGAAGCCTTTGCAGCACAGTCCCTTGCTGTAGGCAAAGAACTCAAATGGAACAAGGACAAGGTCAACGTCAACGGCGGAGCTATCTCGCTCGGTCACCCAGTAGGAGCCTCAGGAGCAAGGATACTTGTCACCCTTCTCCATGAGATGAAGAAGAGGGATGTCAGCCTTGGTCTTGCAACACTCTGCATAGGCGGAGGAATGGGAACCACAGTCATAGTCAGAAGATAGTCAATAATTGAATTGAGATTACCGCATACTTTAGAGGGCATGTGCCCTCTTTTTTTTCATTCTGATATTGATGCTGTTAAGTAGATATCGATTACATAACTTTTCTTAAAAATGATATAATGAAACAGATTTAATGTATCATTAAAGAGATGGCCTATGGCTTAATACAATACGATTGAGGTGGGACAGTGTCAATAGTAAGGAAAGATGAATATCTGAAGCTGAACTTCTTCAGGGAAGAACATAATGAGATTGCAGAATTTACTCCGGAACTAAAGTTCATGTTCAATTTATACAGGCAGATATTCGACAAGCTGTACAACTGGATGGTAGTAGTCGATCCTGAAGGCTACATAATAATGATGACAAAAAGTTACTGTGAATTTGTGGGAGTGACTCAGGAATACGCAGTCGGAAGGCATGTTACGGAGATCATAGAAAACACAAGGATGCATATAGTGGCTCAGACCGAGCAGAAGGAAATCGGAGATATCCAGGAAATCAAAGGCAACCTTATGGTTGCTGACAGGATTCCCCTTTACCATAATGACAAGCTTGTTGGCGCAGTAGGATCGGTAATATTCAGGGACCTTTCAGAGCTTGATTCCTACGTCAAGCATGTACAGTCAATGGAGAAGCAGCTGGAGTTCTATAAGACGGAGCTCAGAAAAGCCCTTGGAGGCAACTATACTTTTGAAAACATCGTTGGCGAAAGCCTTCCGATGAAAAGAGCAAAGGACCTGGCCATGAAGGTCAGCCCTTCAAAGTCCAATGTGCTTATACTGGGAGAAAGCGGAACCGGTAAAGAGCTTTTTGCTCATGCGATACACAATGAAAGCCCCAGAAGCCAGTATCCCCTTATAAAGGTGAACTGCGGCTCCATTCCGACTGAATTGCTGGAATCAGAGCTATTCGGATATGAGTCCGGAGCGTTCACAGGAGCCAAGAAAGGTGGAAAGCCCGGTAAATTCGAGCTGGCTGACAAAAGTACCATATTCCTCGATGAGATCGGAGACCTTCCCCTGCCAATGCAGGTGAAGCTTCTGAGGGTCATACAGGAAAGGGAAATTGAAAGGATTGGCGCAACCAAGAGCCAGAAGGTTGATGTAAGGATAATTGCGGCAACCAACAGGAACCTTGAAGAGATGATAAAGCAGAAGATATTCAGGGAAGACCTATACTACAGGCTGAATGTAATCAACATACAGATACCCTCTCTAAGGGAAAGGAAGGAAGATATTCCCATACTCGCAAGGCATCTGATGAGGACGATCTCATCAGAAATGGAACGCCATGTGACAGAAATATCTGAAGATGCCATGGCAGCCCTTGTAGCCTATGACTGGCCAGGCAACATCAGGGAGCTTGGGAACCTTATTGAAAGAGCGCTGAACCTTGTCGACAAGCAGGCATCCATAGGAATTGAGCAGCTTCCAAGATATATTACCCAAAATCATGTAAAACACGATAGCAATTTCAGTGGCAAGGTGGTCCCTATCAGGATGGAGGGTTCGCTGAAGGATATAACCCAGGAAATAGAAAAAAAGGCGATCAAGGATGCGCTTGAAGAGTTCAACGGCAACAAACTGAGGGCAGCCCTCAAGCTTGATATCAGCAGGACAAGCCTTTATGAGAAGATGAAGACATACGGGTTGTAGTGTACATTATTTGGACAGTGTAAATATTCTGTACACTTGTTTACTTTTTTATAAAGCGAAGCTACAAAACGTTGACATTCATCAACTCCATGAAAACGTTTAATCTTTAACAAAAAATACTGTCCAAAATTTGGACATAACATGAAGGCTTTTTCAGTTTTCGAACCCAGATTTAATGCAAATGTTTACTTGAACTTGAGATTTTGCCCGAAAAAAGCACAAATTAGCATAAAAAAGCCCTGTTTTTCCTCTTGGCACGAATCTTGCATATAGTATTTTGTAATATATCGAAAGGAGGAAAATAATTGGTTAAGTTTTTGACCGCAGCGGAAGCTGTAAAACTGATCAAGTCAGGAGATACTGTAGCCACGAGTGGATTTGTCGGAAACGCTGTTCCCGAGGAAGTCGAAGCAGCTCTTGAAGCAAGGTTCGTCGAAACAAGTGAACCAAGGGACCTCACACTGGTCTATGCAGCCGGACAAGGCGATGGAAAAGAAAGAGGACTGAATCATCTTGGACACGAAGGCCTGCTTAAGAGGGTCATCGGCGGTCACTGGAATCTTGTTCCCAAGGTACAGAAGCTTGCGATGGATAATAAGATCGAAGCCTACAACCTGCCACAGGGAACCATATCACAGCTGTTCAGGGAGATTGCCGCAAAAAGGGCTGGAATGATCACTAAGGTTGGTATGAAGACCTTCGTGGATCCAAGGGTCGAAGGTGGAAAGCTCAACACAAAGACAACTGAGGATATTGTTGAACTGATCACTGTTGGCGGAGAGGAATACCTTTTCTACAAGTACTTCCCTATCAATGTGGCACTCATTAGAGGCACATATGCCGATGAAAAAGGCAACGTGACTATGGAGAAGGAAGCAGGAACTCTTGAAGCCCTTTCACTTGCACAGGCAGCCTACAACTCAGGCGGAACAGTAATAGTTCAGGTAGAGAAGGTCGTCAAGGCAGGAACACTAGACGCAAGGATGGTCAAGATACCTGGCATCTATGTGGATGCGATCGTTGAAGTCGCTGACATGAAGAACCATATGCAGACATTCTCCGAGGCCTTCAACGTAGCCTATACCGGAGGAGTCAAGGTGCCTGTCAACTCAGTCAAGCCTCTTGAGCTTGACGAAAGAAAGGTCATCGCAAGAAGATGTGCAATGGAACTTGTTCCGCACGCAATCATCAACCTCGGTATCGGAATGCCTGAAGGAGTATCAATCGTAGCTAACGAGGAGAACATTCAGGGCCTGATGCTTACTGTTGAACCTGGTCCGATCGGTGGGATACCTGCAGGAGGCCTGAGCTTCGGCGCAGCTACAAATGCAGAGGCTATCATCGACCAGCCCTACCAGTTCGATTTCTATGACGGCGGCGGACTCGACGTGGCTTATCTCGGCCTTGCGCAGTGCGACAGGATCGGAAACATCAACGTCAGCAAGTTCGGACCGAAAATAGCAGGAGCCGGCGGATTCATCAACATCACACAGAATGCAAAGAAGGTCATATTCTGCGGAACATTCACCGCGGGAGGACTGGAACTAGCAGTCGGTGACGGCAGGCTCATAATCAACAAGGAAGGCAAAGTGAAGAAATTCCTGAAGGACGTAGAGCAGATCACCTTCTCCGGCGAATATGCAAAGGAAGTAAGGCAGGAAGTGCTTTATGTAACTGAGAGAGCCGTATTCGAGCTTACACAGGAAGGGCTTGTGCTTACTGAGGTGGCTCCTGGAGTCGAGCTTCAGAAGGACATACTTGACCAGATGGATTTCGAACCCGGCATATCCCCCGATTTGAAGATCATGGACGAGAGGATCTTCAGACCGGAACCAATGAAACTTGTACTGTAATCCCCCACTTACTTATTGTATATAATAATTTTATTATATAGATCTTCATTATAAGGAGGAGTAAAATGTTTGGTATTTTCTTAGGTCTTGCACTACTTATGATCCTCGCGTACAGAGGCATGTCCATCATCTGGATAGCTCCTATCTGCGCACTTGTCGTTGGACTCACAGGAGGTCTTGACCTTCTGCCTATGTACACCGACACATACATGACCGGATTCGTAGGATTCACAAAATCATGGTTCCCGACATTCATGCTTGGCGCCATATTCGGAAAGATCATGGACGAGTCAGGCGGAGCAAGGTCCATAGCTTCCTGGATCGCCAAGGTTCTTGGTGCAAAAAGAGCTATGCTTGCTATAGTTCTTGGATGCGCAGTACTTACCTACGGAGGTATTTCCCTATTCGTTGTCGTATTCGCAGTTTATCCACTTGCACTTGCTCTGTTCAGGGAAGCTAACATAACAAGGAAGCTCATACCTGGAGCGATAGCGCTTGGAGCCTTCGGATTCACAATGACAGCAGTACCAGGATCACCTCAGATACAGAACCTCATCCCTATGAAGTACTTCGGAACTACTGCAACAGCTGCTCCTATACTCGGTATAGTTGCAACCATATCCATGCTCGTACTTGGTATGGCATGGCTGTCCTACAGGGAGAAGCAGTATACCGCTAAGGGTGAGGGCTTTATAGAGCCTGACAAGAAGGTTGACTCAACAGACCACGAGCACATGATGAACCCAGCACTCGCAATACTTCCTCTGATAATCGTTGTAGTCGTACTCAATGTTCTCAAGCAGAACATAGTAGTTGCACTTGCAGCAGGTATCATAGCAGGTATAGCAGTTGGATTCACAAGACTCAAGAACCTTCAGAAGACCATCAATGATGGAGCAGCTGGATCAGTTCTTGCAATAATCAACACATCAGCAGCCGTTGGATTCGGATCAGTAGTAAGAGCGGTACCAGGATTCAAGGACCTTACAAATCTTCTCCTTGGAATCCAGGGAAACATACTCATATCAGAAGCTGTAGCAGTCAATGCACTTGCAGGAGCTACAGGTTCAGCATCAGGCGGTATGGGAATAGCACTTGAAGCACTTGGAGCAAAGTACATGGAGCTTGCAACATCAACAGGAGTTTCACCTGAAGCTCTTCATAGAATTGCATCGCTTTCATCAGGCGGACTTGATACACTTCCACATAATGGAGCCGTACTGACTCTGCTGGCTGTTACTGGGCTCACTCACAAGGATTCATACCTTGACATCATGATGACAAGCCTTGTAAATCCAATTATCGCAACAGTGATCTGTATAATCCTTTATGCAGGATTCGGAATACTATAAGACATAAAACCTGTAAAAAAATGAGGAATATGCAGAAATGCATATTCCTCTCATTTAAAGGAAAATATACCAGTTTGGGAGGTTAACATGAGATTAGAGGGAAAAGTATCCATTGTCACTGGAGCGGCTCAGGGTATAGGTAAAGCCACTGCATTGAAGTTTGCTGCTGAAGGTTCAAAGGTAGTCATCTGCGATGTAAGGCTGGGGTCGATGGATGAGATCTCCTCAGAGCTGAAGGAAATGAATGCAGAGTTTCTGGCGTACGAAGTCAATGTAGTCAACAGGGACCAGATCAAGACTATGGTCGACGATGTGGTATCCAGGTGGGGAAAGATTGACGTGCTTGTCAACAATGCCGGGATTACAGCGGACAACCAGCTCATAAAGATGCCTGAAGAGGATTTCGACAAGGTAATTGATGTCAATCTCAAGGGAGTATTCAACTGCACACAGATCGTCGTACCGGTAATGTCAGACAATGGCGGCGGAGTTGTACTTAATGCATCCTCAGTCGTTGGCCTTTACGGCAACTTCGGTCAGACTAACTATGCAGCTACCAAGTGGGGCGTCATAGGTATGACAAAGACCTGGGCCAAGGAGCTTGGAAAGAAGAATATCAGGGTCAATGCCATCGCACCGGGATTCATAGCAACCCCCATGGTGAAGAAGATGCCTGAGAAGGTGATCGAGATGATGGAGGGAAAGGCACCTCTAAGAAGGCTCGGAACTCCTGAAGACATAGCAAATGCATATGCGTTCCTCGCATCAGAAGAGGCATCATTCATTACAGGAACTGTTCTCTCGGTAGACGGTGGAGTTGTACTTTAAAACAAAAGGCTGGTCAAACCAGCCTTTTAATTTTATGGATTTATCTGCATATGGATTCTGGACTTCTCCCCTACTTCTTTTGCTTTATTAATTGGAGCAATACGAATAAGGCTGCTCCAAATCCGATGAAACCATAGGCAAGGTTCTCATTTTCACCGAATATGACTCCCATTATTATGAGAAATGCCGCAGCAGCACCTACAGGGTCGTTTCCAGAAGCATTGCTCCCCTTCCAGTTACGCAGCGCAAAGATCAGGGCGGCAGCTGTCACCCCCGCTATAAGATAAAGCCAGGGAACCATATCATCACATCCATTCATTACATCTATGACTCAATTATATCCTAAAAAGACAGGAGGACATATCCATGTCCTCCTGATTTCTTTATGCTGTTGCCTTTGATTTCTTGTCTACCTTCTTGATCTCGAATATGTCTTCAATCGAAGCTGTCGGACAAGCCTTTACGCAAGCCTTGCACTGTGTGCACTTTGCGTAGTCGATCTTCGAGAGGTTGTCATTCACATGCACAGCATCGAATTCACAGGCCTTCTCGCATTTCTTGCAGGCTATGCAGCCAACCTTGCAGCTTCCCATGGTATCCTTGGCAGAATCGTTAGAGTTGCAGGCAACCCTTACCCTTGAGTTATCAGGGACTGATTCTATAAGGTTCTTAGGGCAGACCTTCATGCAGGCGCCACAGTTGGTGCATTTTGATTCATCGATTATCGCGATACCATCTATTATCCTGATAGCATCGAATTCGCATGCCTTTACACAGGTTCCAAGACCGAGGCATCCGTAAGAGCATGATTTCGCTCCGCCTCCCGGGAGTGCGGCTGCACTAGTACAATCCATGATTCCATGGTACTCATACTTCTGCTTTGCTTTGTCACAGTCTCCGTTGCACTTGACATATGCAACCATCTTTTCACTTGCTGAGACCTTGACTCCCATGATATCTCCGATCTTAAGAGCCACTGGTGATCCGCCGACTGAACAGAGAGTAGGAACCTCTCCGTTGTCCGCTACAGCGATTGCATACTGTTCGCATCCTGCGTATCCGCATCCGCCGCAGTTTACACCTGGGAGTACCATCAGGACGTCGCCAACGAGTGGATTCTGTTTGACTTCAAATACCTTGGAGGCGAAACCAAGAAGAACACCGAATACCAGACCCAGCGATGATAGCACCGCTACGGCTGTCAATACTTCCTTCATTCCAATCCCCTCCTATATCAGTCCCTGGAATCCCAGGAACCCAAGCGACATCAGGCTGGCAATGACCAAAGTCAAAGGCAGTCCCTTGAATGCAACAGGTATAGAGCTGACTTTTTCAAGTCTCTCCCTTATGGATGCCATAAGGACGATTGCGAGGAAGTAGCCTGCAGCAGCTCCCACTCCATTAACTATGCTGCCTATGAAGGTGTATGACTCCTGAGTGTTTAGCAGGGCCACACCGAGAACGGCACAGTTTGTGGTGATAAGAGGCAGGTATATTCCAAGGGCCTTGTATAGCCCGGGGCTTATTTTCTTTATTACCATCTCAACGAACTGAACGAGCGCAGCGATAACCAGTATGAACGCTATGCTTCTAAGGTATCCTAGCTCAAACGGATTGAGAAGGAATGTATCGATGAGCCATGCTCCGGCAGATGCCATAGCCATGACGAACGTTACCGCCAGGCCCATTCCTATGGCTGCATCCCTCTTCTTGGAAACTCCAAGGAAAGAACATATACCAAGGAACTTTGAAAGCACGAAGTTGTTTATAAGAGCCGCATTAATAAATATTATAAACAGTTCTCCCATTCTAGTTCTCCTCCTCAGATGTCAAATTAGGCTTTGCATCTGCTCCGACCATCGCCAGAAGCAGTGCATCATCATGAAGTTTGAGAGCTGCTTCGCCCTTCTTGATCTTCCGGCTGTTCAGGAATGCCATCATCATACCAAGGACCAGGAATGCTCCCGGAGGGAGTATGAATACATTGGCAGGCTCGAAGAAGTCTGGAGTCACTTTGATTCCCAGAATAGTTCCAGCTCCCAGGATTTCCCTTGTAGCACCCAGTGCTGACAAAGCAAGAGTGAAACCAAGGCCCATACCAATTCCGTCAAATACTGACAGCAGTGGTCCATTTTTGCTGGCATATGCTTCAGCTCTTCCAAGTATTACACAGTTTACAACGATAAGCGGAATGAAGATTCCGAGTGCATTGTACAGGTCAACAGTATATGCTGCCATAAGCATGTCAACCGCTGAGACGAATCCAGCAATGACAACTATGAAGGCAGGTATCCTGACCTTGTCAGGAATGAAGTTCCTTAGCAGCGATATGAACAGGTTTGAGAATATGAGGACTGCAGTTGCAGCCACTCCCATACCAATGGCATTCATAAGGCTTGTTGAAACCGCCAGCAGCGGACACATGGCTATAAGCTGTACAAATATGGTGTTTTCTTTGAATAGTCCGTTTGTTATTCTTTCAAAATATTTTCCCATGTCAACCCCCTACTTCGCCAGAACATCGTTGAAGTATGTTATAGCGGCGTTTATTGCCTTTATGGCACCTTCGGAGCTCACTGACGCGCCTGAATAGACTTCAATCTTTTGAGCCTGCGCATCCTTGCCCTGGAACATCTCACTGAATTCAACATCTGTGATTGCAGTTCCAAGACCCTGTGTCTCGTTCTGTTCGGTTACCATGATGTTTGTGATCTTCTTTGTCGCCAGGTCTAAACCTACAGCTACGATGATCGGTGTATCGTAGAAACCCTTACCTTCACCATAGACTATATAGCCTGTAACAGCTCCGGCCTTGGTTACTTTCATTGCCTTAAGGTCTCCGGCCACTTCTTCCATGGCATCGCCATCAAGAAGCATATTCTCGATCGTAGGTTCTGACTTAGGCTCTTCAACCACAGCCTCACCCTTGATCTCTGTCTTATAGTGGTTTACGGCATCGTTGACTGCTGTAGCTACAGCATTCGATGAAATCGTCGCACCTGAAACTGATTCGATCTCATTTGGATTTGCAGGCGCCGCCTTTACAACCTTGAAGCTTTCAGCTATTGGTTTTCCGGAATACTGGTCGATGTACTTTGGTTCCTGGACCAAAGCACCAAGGCCAGGTGTCTCAGCAAGCTTTGTTACTTTTGCTGCACCGATGTTTCCATCAGCCTTTATGCCTACAAGAACATCAACCATGTCCTTATAACCCTGGACTGATACCTTGTATACGTAGCCCATCACGCTTCCGCCTGCCTTGGCTTCGTAGATCTCCTTAATGCTTGAATCCTCACCAGGCATGGTTCCGCCATATGCTGCAACATCATCTGCTCCAGCCATGACATATTCGAGGTCTTCCTGCTTGATCATGTTGTTCTTTGCTATGATGTCCTTGGTCGAGGTGTTTATATACGCCATTATTACGGCAACAACAGCTGTAATGACTACCAGGACCAATCCAAGCTTAAGCCATTCCATAAAATCCTTGTTACTTGATTTGACCTTGTCCATTATGCGTTTGCCTCCTTTTTGGTGTCAACTTTTCCCTTGAAGAAGGTGTCAATGAAAGGTGCAAAGATATTGCCCAGTATTACTGCATAATATATGCCTTCGGCGTTTCCTGATTTGCCTATGAAAAGGCTGCCCAGAAGTCCTACCACTGCAGCAAATACCAGCTTGCCTTCATTAGTAGTCGCTGAACTCGCGTAATCAGTTGCAAGGAAGAACGCTGCAAGATATACGCTTCCGTTCAGTCCGAGAACTGTCACATCACCGAGTACAATTGCAGAATACAATAAGCTTATGACGATGATTGTCACTGGGATCCTGGCACGTATAACACCTCTTACGATGAGGTAGATACCTCCTATGATTATGGCAATTACCGAAGCCTCACCGAGGTTTCCTCCTGCCTGGCCAATGAGCCTTGTCATCGCATCGTCTGAAGCGAACGGAACTGTAGTCATAAGTCTGCCATATGCAGTGGCTACGAATATCTTTCCTGTGACTGCAGGATTCATGAAGTTCTGTCCAAGTCCTCCGAAAAGGCACTTTACAACGATTATTGCAAAAAGAGAAGATATTCCAGCCACCCAAAGCGGTGTAGCCAGTGGAAGGACCAGTGCAGTGACCAGACCGGTAACGATCGCTGACAGGTCACCTAAGGTATGAGGCCTTCTCATTATCTTTGAAAATACGAGCTCAGAGACTACTGCTGAAGCTACTGTTGCAGCTATCAGGTAAAGTCCTTCTATTCCATTGAAGTATACTCCTGCCACTGCAGGGAGCAAAAGAGCTATAAGCACATCTCTCATGATCGTGCTTACCCTCAGAGAGGATTTGATATGAGGTGATGATGCTACTGTTAGAATTCTGTTTTCCATGTTTCCCCTCTCCTATCTCTTGACTTTCTTAGCAGTCTTGAATGACTGTGTAAGATGTCTCTTTGACGGGCAGATGTACGAGCAAAGTCCGCACTCAACGCACATTCCGCCTCTTTCTGCGAAGAATGAATCAAAGTCCCTTACTATCGCCAATGCGTTCAGTTCATAAGGCTTGAGCCCTACCGGACATACGTCCGCGCATCTTCCGCACCTGATGCAGTTGACTTCCTCTTCTTCTGAAACCTCAGCTTCGGATAGGAAAAGCAGTTCCTTGATTCCCCTGTTGACAGGAGCTTCTGTAGAGAATACGGCATTCCCTGCAAGTATTGATCCGGCCACGATCCTGAACGGATCCTTAACGTCTGCAGCTGCCATGATCTCTGATATAGGCGTACCATGCGGTACCCTGTACATTCCCTTCTTGCCTGCCGCTTCTCCTGATACCATGACAAGGTCTGTATGGGACAATTCTCCCCTTGCAAGTCCCCTTGCAACAGAAGGAAGCATGAAGGCATCAATGACCATTGTGTCCTTCATGGCGAAGTCGCCATATACATCCCTTGAAGCCAGGTTCATGTCATGATAGAACTGTGTAGGTACCTTTGCCACGACCTTTACACCTGTTCCTGCAACGGCATCAGTGAATCCTGCAAGCGATTCAGCATCGCTTGTTATGAGAAGCGATATCTCTGCAGTCTTGTAGATGTCCTTGAGGATGTTGATTCCAAGTATGAAATCATCCTTTACAGAAGTGTAGAGGGCTTCGCCAAGCACGCCATAAAGGCCGCTTTCGGATGCGTTAAGCAGTATATGCTTGGGGTTGCTCCTGAATGACAGGTGCAATCCGCGCTTCCGGTTTGAAAGGTTCTGTGTTTCGATTACTCCAAGGTCCTTGACGGCATCCTTGATTTCATCGAGGGACATTGCTCCATAGTTCAAAGCCTTTCTTTCCATGGTCTCGTAGAGTCCGTCATTCTCCACGACGATCATATTGACCTTGTCACCGGAGAGGTCGTACTTCTGTACGATCTGCTTGACAGTGCCCGATACGCCGCAGTAAACCGGTACCACGCTCTTGTTCGAGCTGACACCGATTACCTGGTTTACAAGCACTCTGTCGCCTCTCTTCACTGCAGGCTCGCAAACGAGATTGTGCTGCTGTGAAAGCGAATAGTACAGGGTCTTCCCTGCATCCATGACCGTTATTCCACTGAATCTCTCAGTTGGCTTGAACTTTGGTACATGTACTGATTTTGAAATAGAGAATAATTTCATATGAATCCTCCCAAAAAATTATCTAAAATATAACAAATACCTTATTCAGTATAGCACCGTATTCAAAGATTCTCAATAATTGTAAATGTTTTAACAAGCTGAAATTTAAAGGGAAGCGTTGGTAATCAACGCTTCCCTTTAAAACATAAATTTATTTTATTGTTCACAAACAGGTAACAACTGAATAAATATTAGAACGCCGGAACTATCGCTCCCTTGTACTCTGATTCGATGAATGCCTTAACCTCTGGAGAATTGAGAGCTTCACCAAGTGCCTTGATACCTGCATCGTCCTTGTTGTCTTCCCTTACTGCAAGAATGTTTGCATATGGTGATTCCTGGTCTTCGATGATCAGGGCGTCTGCTACAGGATTGAGTCCTGCTTCAAGCGCGTAGTTGGTGTTGATGACAGCACCGTCAACATCCTGAAGAGCTCTGGCAATGGCTGCCGCTTCAAGCTCTTCGAACTTGAGGTTCTTCGGGTTCTCTGTTATGTCCATGGCAGTTATGAGAAGGCCGTCCTTGACCTTTATGAGTCCGTTTGCTGCAAGGAGTATGAGTGCCCTTGCTCCGTTTGTTGGGTCATTAGGTATTGCTATGGTAGCTCCATCCTTGAGTTCCTTGATGTCCTTGAGAGTCTCAGAGTAGAATGCTATCGGCTCAACATGTACCTTTACTGTATATGTGAGCTTCAGGTTCTCCTTTGTGTTCATCTCATCAAGATAAGGAACATGCTGGAAGAAGTTCGCATCAAGCTCCTTGCTTGACAGTGCCTTGTTCGGGGTCACATAGTCAGTGAACTCAACTATCTCAAGCTTGTAGCCCTTTGCCTCAAGAAGAGGCTTGACTACTTCGAGTATTTCAGCATGTGGAACCGGAGTTGCGCCTACCTTGAGCGTCTTAAGCTCTACCTTTGTAGGAGCAGCAGTTGGTGCCGTTGTTGGTGAAGGAGTCGTGCTTCCGCATGCTGCGGCAGCTACTGAAAGGGCGAGAGTAAGTCCGAGTGCAATTAGTTTTTTTGATTTCATGTTGAATCCCTCCGTTTTTTATTTGTATATTATATGAAGCTAATTTTCACGCGTCATCTGACGAGTCTTCTGTAAACAAGGTTGCCTATAGTCTGGAACAGCTGTACAAGCAGGAAGAGTATGATTACTGTGACATAAAGGACATCCATCTGGTACCTGTGGTATCCGTACCTTATTGCTATGTCTCCCAGTCCGCCGCCGCCTATGGATCCGGCCATTGCTGAATATCCAACTATGCTTATGACAGTATTTGTAATACCTGCCACGATGTTGGGCATTGCCTCCGGAAGCATGACTTTCAGGATGATCTGCCTGTTGTTTGCGCCAAGTGACTTGGCGGCCTCGATTATTCCGTAATCCACCGAATAGAACGCATTCTCTATTACCCTTGCAGCGAAAGGTATCGCTCCAATGAACAGCGGAACTATTGCTGCAGTGGTTCCTATGGTCTTACCTACAAGAAGCCTGGCCAGCGGAAACAGCATAATCATGAGTATCAGGAACGGGAAGCTCCTGAACATGTTTATTATGAAGTCCAGTACCTTGTATACCGCAGGATTCGGCTTCAGTCCTTTCGGATTGGTATATACCAGCACTACGGCCAGCAGGAATCCGAAAGATACGGAAAGCGCGGAAGCCACAAGTATCATATATATGGATTCTTGAAAAGCCTTAAATATAAGATCAAAGCTCATCTGTCAGCACCTCCCAGGAAAGTCCCCTTTTCTCGAGGTACTCGATTATCCTGTTTTTGTCTTTGGGTTCGATGTTAAGCACAAGGTTACCAAGAACATCGCTCCTGAATTTTTCAAGCTTTCCCCATACGATGGAGAAGTTAGTGTCAAGCTCCCTTGCCATTTCCGTAATTACGCTTTCGTTGGTATATTCCCTGGTAAAGGCGATCCTTATGTTGATCCCTGGAGGCAGATGGTCCCATTCATCTTCTGCAAGAAGAGTCTTGAGCTCGCTGCCAGGTTTCAGGAACAGCTCGCCGACCTCTCCCTGGGCAAGTACCCTGCCGTTTTCCATGAGAGCCACCCTGTGGCAGACTTCTTTGATTACCTCCATCTGATGGGTGACGATAACTATTGTGATTCCGAGCTCCCTGTTGATTTTGTCGAGAAGCTGCAGTATCTCCTTGGTGGTCTTGGGATCGAGGGCTGAAGTAGCCTCATCGCAAAGGAGCACTTCGGGATCCATTGCAAGAGCCCTTGCTATGGCAACCCTTTGCTTCTCTCCGCCGGACAGTGCCTTGGGTTTGTTCTTCGCCTTGTTTTCAAGGCCTACGAGTCTAAGGAGCTCAAGTACCCTTGCTTTGGTTTCCTCTTTCCCGTAACCCCATATTTCCATGGGAAGGGCCACGTTCTCGTATGCAGTCTTAAGGTTCAGAAGGTTGAAGTTCTGGAAGATCATCGACAGCTTTTTCCTGAGCTGCCTCATCTCCTCACCCTGCATGGACCTTACGCTTCTGCCATCGATCCGTATGTCCCCGGAACCGATAGGCTCCAGGCCGTTTATGCATCTTAGCAGTGTCGATTTGCCGGCACCGCTGTGTCCTATTATCCCGAATATCTCGCCTTTTTCTATGCTCATCGAGACGTCCTCGAGGACTGTCAGGTCACCGTAGCTTTTGTTGATGTTTTCGATATCGATCAATTGTGCACCTCTATGTNNAGTATCGGTTGCCGGGTTTCACAGGGCCTGTCCCTCCACCTCTCTTGATAAGAAAATGAATATTCATTTCTTCATAGTTTAGTGTCTTTTTCTATCAATGTCAATAGAACAAATTGGATAAAACCCTAATCAGGCAAAAAATATATTATTATCTATCGTATTGAAAAATGACGGATATTGGTCAGACTCTGCCGATATCCCTTCGGTAGCAGACCTTTTCGTTCTCGATCTTTTGTATGTTCCCGTAGACCCTGTCAAATATCTCATCACCATTCCCGTGTGCGACCACGGAAAGGAATCTGCCGCCTTTTGATATGAACCTGCCGTCCCTGTAATCCGAGGAATAGAGGTAGAAGGATACACCTTCATCCTCAAGGTCTGGAACCTCCACATTCTTTTCGTAGGCCTCCGGGTAACCCTTGGCTGCAAGGACAACACAAAGCGTCTTGCCGGTCTTGAAGCTTATGTCCCCTTTGGCGAGCGTCCCATCGAGAGCCTTCTCGAATATCGTCAGAAGGTCGCTGTCCAGGTGCTCCATGAGGCTCTGGGTCTCCGGGTCTCCGAACCTTAAGTTGTATTCAAGGAGGTATGCACCCTTTTCATTCATTATAACGCCGAAGAAGATTACCCCAGTAAAAATAAGGTTCTCAGCGATGAGGCCATTGAGGGTCCTCGTGAGTATGTTTTCATTGAAGTCCTTCTCGACCGCTTCGGAATAATATGGATTGGGACACAGTGATCCCATCCCCCCGGTATTTAATCCCGTTTCCCCTTCTCCTATCTTCTTGTGGTCCATAGCCGATATGAAGGGGTGTATGGATTTGCCGTCGAAGATCGAAATTATCGAGGCTTCCTTTCCTGTTATGAACTCCTCTATGACGACTGTCTTTCCTGCATCCTTGAACTTACCCTCCAGCATGAAGCTTTCAAGTATCCTTCCGGCATCCTCGTAGGTGAATGGGATCTCCACTCCCTTGCCCTGAGCCAGGCCGTCAGCCTTTATGACAAGCGGATATTCATGGCTTCTGACGTACTCAAGCGCCTTGCCGAAGTCAGTGAAGGTCTCATAAGCAGCGGTCTTTATCCCATATTTCTTCATGAACTCCTTGGAGAATGCCTTTGAGCCTTCAAGAAGGCTGGATCTCTTGTCAGGCCCTATTATCCTAAGCCCCTTTTCATGGAATATGTCCACTATGCCTTCCATGAGCGGAACCTCCGGTCCTACGACAGTTATGGCAACGCCTTCCTTTTCCGCGAAGTCCCTGAGTTCATGGAAATCAGTGACAGGAAGGTTCACGCATTTATCTTCCCTGGAGGTGCCGCCGTTTCCCGGGGCTATGAATATCCTGCCCACCCTGTCCGACTGGGCAAGCTTCTTTGCAATGGCGTGCTCTCTGGCACCTTCCCCTATTATGAGTATCTTCATATGTTCCTCCATCAGTGCTTGAAATGGCGCATGGATGTAAACACCATGGAGATTCCAAGCTCATTGCACCTGTCTATTGATTCCTGGTCCTTAAGCGATCCTCCTGGCTGGATGATGGCCTTTATGCCGTATTTGCCGGCTTCCTCAACAACATCCCCGAACGGGAAGAATGCATCGGATGCCATTACGGTGGCCCCTTCGCCCCTTGAGAGCGCAAACTTTGCGGCATCTATCCTGTTGACCTGACCGCCGCCTATTCCAATTGCCATACGGTCCCTTGACACGACTATGGCATTTGATTTGACGTACTTTACAACCCTCATGGCGAAAACAAGCTCAGCCATCTCTTCACTGGTTGGTACCTTCTCTGTGACGACCTTCATTTCCCTGACAAAGTCCAGGTCTTCATCCTGTGTAAGGATGAGACCGTCCAGGGTAACGGCGGATGCCTTCTGAGATGGCTTTGCCTCAAGCCTGACGATCCTCAGGTTCTTCTTCTTCTTCAGTATCTCAAGTGCATCGGCAGTGAAGGAAGGTGCCATGACTACCTCGAGGAATATGTTGTTCATCATTCCGGCTGCCTCTGCATCAACCTCGCAGTTCAGCGCCACGATTCCTCCGAAAATGGATACCTTGTCGCACTCATATGCTTTCCTGTAGGCATCGAAGCTGCCGTTTCCAAGGGCGAAGCCGCATGGTGTGTTGTGCTTCACGGCGCAGCATGCATCCTCGTCGAATTCGCATACTGACTTCCAGGCTATGTCCATGTCCTTAAGGTTGTTGTAGGACAGCTCCTTGCCCCAGAGTATCTCCATGTCCTTAAGGGCACCCGGTCCGGTGAGGGACTCATAATATGAGGCCTTCTGGTGCGGGTTCTCTCCATACCTGAGGTCGCTTACCTTCCTGTAAGAGAGGTTCAGGTAGTCATTGAAGGAACCTCCGAGGATGTATGTGGCAACGGCGCTGTCATACGCACCCATGAGGCTGAACACTTTTCCTGCAAGGTTCTTCTTGAAGGATACCGCAGCTTCTCCATACCTGTCAGACTCCATTGGTCCGAAGCCTGCCATGAAGGCATCATAGTCATTGGGGTCGCTCAGGACATACACATCCCTGAAATTCTTGGCAGCAGCCCTCAGCATGGTCGGGCCGCCTATGTCTATGAACTCTATCTGCTCCTCCTCAGGAAGGTTCTCCTTCAGCTTGTCGAAGAAGGGATAAAGGTTGACGCAGACTATGTCGATGCCCTCTATCTTGAGCTCACTGACCTGCCTTGCATGGCTCTCGTTCTCCCTGATATACAGTATGCCCGAGTGAATGGCCGGATGCAGTGTCTTAACCCTTCCGTCAAGGATCTCGGGAAAACCTGTGACAGACTCTACAGTACTGACCTTTATCCCTTCAGCCTGGAGGTACTTGTACGTGCCTCCGGATGAGATTATCTCCACATTGTTCTTCTCAAGGAAAAGCGCAAGCTCCCTGAGACCTGTCTTGTCGAATACGCTTATAAGTGCTCTCATCTTATCCTCCTTATCTTATGCCCCTGGTTGAACCTTCCATGGCGAGCATCCTGACTGCTGTAGTGAGTGTGTCATGCTCTTTTCCGAGCACCCTCGCCTGCAGCTCCTCGGGTGTCTTCACACCTTCGGTGGATACGATGCTCTGGAGTATCAGCCTACCGGCGTCAACATCCTCGTTTACGTAGTGCACGGTGCAGCCTGAAATCAGCTTTCCGCTTTTCAGCACGGCCTCATGGACCTTCAGTCCGTACATGCCTTCCCCTCCGAACTGGGGGAGAAGGGACGGATGGATGTTTATTATCCTGTCCCTGTAATCCTTCAGAATCTGACCTTTCAGAATCGACAGGAACCCGGCAAGTACCACAAGGTCCGTCCCCTTTACAGCATCAAGGACCTTGTCTGAAAGAAGCGGGTCCTTCCTGTCGAGGACGAGGAAAGGTATCGAGTTTAGAGAAGCGTGGTTGATGCCTTTGGCATTCCTGTCTGCAATGACTATGGCAATCTCGTACAGTCCTGTAGCCTTCGAGTCCTCGATGAGCGATAGAAGGTTACTTCCTGTTCCCGAGATCAGCACTGCTATTCTATACATAGGGCCCCCTCGCCTTTCCTTACATAGCCGAGCTCTACCGGGTCTTCACCCGCGGACCTGAGCATTTCAAGGAAAGCAGCCTTGTCATCCTTCGCAACGCAGAACACGTAGCCAATACCCATGTTGAACGTATTGTACAGGGTGTCAGGCTCATAGCCCTTTGACTTAAGGAGCGAATATGCTGCCGGAAGCTCGTAGCTGTCCTTCAGGAAGACAGCATCCAAAGTCTTTCCGCTGAAAATCCTGGGTATGTTCTCGATGGGACCGCCCCCGGTAATGTGGGCCATTCCCTTGATTTCGAAATTCTCCATGGCCTTCATGACTATGTCCTTGTAGATCCTTGTAGGTGTCAGAAGGTATTCACCTATGGTGCTGCCCTCGAACTCCTCGCCAAGGTCAGTGAATATCTTCCTTAGGAGCGAGAAGCCGTTTGAATGGAAGCCTGATGACCTGAGTCCTATCAGCACATCACCTTCGGTTATCTTTGACCCGTCGATTATCTTAGATTTTTCCTGAACTCCGACTGCAAATCCGGCGATATCATATTCGCCTTCCTCGTAGAATCCGGGCATCTCTGCGGTTTCACCGCCGATAAGAGCCAGACCTCCCTGAAGGCAGCCTTCTGATACACCGAGGACTATGTCGCTGGCTACCTTTGCATCAAGCTTTCCGCAGGCTATGTAGTCAAGGAAGAACAGGGGGAATGCGCCATGGCAAAGGATGTCATTGACGCACATGGCTACGGCATCTATACCGAAGGTGTCGTAGCGGCCTAATGCGAATGCTATCTTGAGCTTGGTTCCCACACCATCAGTTCCCGTAATCAGGACGGGATTCTCATATCCCTTCGGAATCTCCATCATCCCGGCAAATGAGCCTATGCTGTTGAGCACCAGGCTGTTCAGGGTCCTTGCGGCATGGGCCTTGATCTTTTCCACAGACCTGTAGCCTTCTTCTATGTCGACTCCCGACTCCTTGTAATCAAGCATTGTTGAACACCTCCATGAATTCGCTGGGAGCTCCCAGCGGGTATACTCCTGTAAAGCAGCCTGCGCAGAAGCTGTCCCTTCCAAGCGACCTCATGAGCCCGGACTTCGAAATGTACTCGAGGCTCGTGCAGCCTATGTGGTCCCTTATCTCGTCCTTTGTCATGACAGCTGCAATGAGATGCTTCCTGTATGGGGTGTCTATGCCGAAATAGCATGGATACTTGACCATTGGGGAGCTTACCCTGAAATGGACCTCAGTAGCGCCAGCCCTGTAAAGCAGGTCAACAAGGTATCTCGATGTGGTCCCCCTTACGATAGAATCATCTATAAGTACCACCCTCTTGCCCTTGACGACTTCCTTCTGTGCATTGAGCTTGAGTGAAACCACCCTCTCCCTCTCTTCCTGGGAAGGAGCGATGAAGCTTCTGCCTATGTATTTGTTCTTGGAGAACCCGATGTCAAAGGGTATCCCGGATGCCCTTGAATAGCCTATTGCGGCTGCAAGTCCGGAATCAGGCACTCCGATGACCACGTCTGCCTCGATAGGATGCTCCTTGAAAAGCTCCTCGCCGGTCCTTACCCTCAGCGAATGTACGCTGATACCGTCAATGACGCTGTCAGGCCTTGCGAAGTATATGTACTCGAAAGAGCAGGTCTGTCCCTTGGTCTTTTCCGAATATACGTATGAGGTAAGTACGCCATCCTCTATCACAACCATCTCACCCGGCTCAACATCCCTGAGGAGTGTTCCGCCTACTGTATCGATGGCGCAGCTTTCAGACGCCAGGATATAGTCGCCGTTCTTTGTTCCTATGCAGAGCGGCCTTATGCCGTGAGGGTCCCTTATTCCTATCAGCTTGTTCCTGTATGCAATTACGAGCGCAAAGCTGCCCTTAACTGTCTTCACAGTATCCATTATGGCCTTTTCAGGACCCTTCGGCAGTGCCCTTGTAATCAGGTTCAATATGACTTCGGAATCTGTTTCCGTTGTAAACACGGAACCGCCATCCTCGAGAAGGCTCCTGATGACATCAGCGTTGACAAGGGTTCCGTTGTGAGCAACAGCCATGGATCCGTGCTTGGACTTTGAAGTTAGCGGCTGTGCATTGATGACATTGGAGTCCCCCTGCGTCGAATACCTTACATGTCCTATCGCGATCTCTCCCTTAAGGTCCTCCAGGTCGCACTTGTCAATGGCTTCCGCAACAAGTCCCATCTTCTTCCTGACGATTATCTCGCTGTTGTATACCGAGGCTATGCCGGCGCTCTCCTGGCCCCTGTGCTGCAGCGCATACAGACCGTCAAATACGGCGTACGCGGCATTCTTTCCCTTTGAGCTGATGCCGAAGACACCGCATTCTTCCTTGAACTTGTCATCGTTAATGAACATCATTATATCTTCTTCATCCTTCCCATGATCTCTTCATAGGCACCCTTTACGTTGCCGAGATCGCGCCTGAACCTGTCCTTGTCAAGCTTCTCAAGAGTCACCTTGTCCCAGAACCTGCAGGTATCCGGGCTTATCTCGTCCGCGAGCAGTATGTTGCCGTCCTTGTCCTTGCCGAACTCAAGCTTGAAGTCCACGAGGATTATCCCTATCTTGTCAAAATATGCCTTCAGGAGCTCGTTGATCTTGTCTGTGGCTGCATATATCTCCTTCAGCTCCTCGAATGTGGCAGCACCGATACCCACCGCATGCGTGTCGTTTATCATGGGATCTCCGAGAGAATCGTCCTTCAGGCATATCTCGAAGACTGTAGTCTTAAGAGGAGTTCCTTCCTTAATTCCAAGCCTTTTTGCCATTGAGCCTGCTGCCAGGTTCCTGACAATGACCTCAAGAGGAATGATCGAAACCTTCTTAACCAGCTGCTCCCTGTCTGAAAGGGTCTTGATATAGTGGGTCTTTACGCCGTTTTCTGAAAGGTAGGTGAAGAGAGTCTCTGTTATCCGGTTGTTTAGAACGCCCTTGTCTTCGATGGTACCCTTCTTCTCGCCGTTGAATGCGGTTGCGTCATCCTTGTAGTAGACTATGACCTCGTCATCCTTTTCGGTCTCAAAGATCTGCTTGGCCTTTCCTTCATATAGCATCTTTCCCATCAATATATTACCTCCACTGAATTTTCTTCCAAAAACTTCTTTTTCATGTCCTGCCTGAAAGCGATGAGCCTGTCCCTTATCTCCGGGTACTTGATCGCGAGCATCTCAGCCGCAAGTATGCCGGCGTTATAGGCATTTCCGATCCCGACAGTCGCGACCGGTATGGGCTTCGGCATCTGCACTATGGAATAGAGTGCATCCAGTCCCTCAAGCGCTCCCTTCAGGGGAACTCCTATTACCGGGAGGATGGTCTTTGATGCGATGACTCCTGGCAGGTGGGCTGCGAGCCCTGCACCGGCGATGATGACCTCATAGCCTTCCTTCTCTTTCGAAGCAAGGATCTCCTCCAGCCTCTCAGGGACCCTGTGGGCTGAAAGCACGTAGGATGAGCTTGTTATCCCGAATTCATCGAGTGCCAGCTTGGCGTTCTTCATGGTGTCCTTGTCACTTTGGCTTCCGAATATGATCAGAACCTTCATTCGTTCCACTCCTTATGTCTATGTTACTTGAAATAGTCTACGCCTGATTTGAACATGTTCTCAAGGTATGTTCCCCTGTAGTTCTTGTATAGTCCCGGCCTGTACCTCTCTGTATGTCCCATCTTTCCGAAGACACGCCCGTCTAATGAGGTTATTCCCTCCACCGCCATCATCGACCCGTTGGGGTTGAATGGAGCCTCCATGGTGGGTATTCCATCAGGTCCCACATACTGGGTGGCTATCTGGCCGTTCTTCATGAGTTCTATCAGCATCTTCTCATCCGCAACGAATCTTCCTTCGCCATGGGATATCGGCACGTCGTATACCTGGCCCAGCACTGCGCCTCTAAGCCATGGGGTGTTCCTTGACACGACCATTGTCCTTGACATCAAGCTCATGTGCTTCCCTGTGGTGTTGTAAGTAAGGTTAGGCATGTCATCCTTAGGCTCGATGATCTCTCCGTAGGGGAGCAGACCAGACTTGACCAGCCCCTGGAATCCGTTGCAAATGCCAAGTATAAGGCCGTCCCTCTTCTTGATGAGCTTCATTACCTCATCCTTTACCTCAGGATTCCTCAGGATGTTAGCAATATACTTTCCTGAACCTTCAGGCTCATCGCCTGCCGAGAATCCACCCGGGATCATGAGTATGTTGGTCTCCTTCACAGCCTTTGCAAGGTTCCTTATGGATTCCATCAGATCCTTCTCGCTGTTCCTGAAGACGAAGGCAGATACCTTTCCGCCGGCTTCCGTGAAAGCCTGTTCCAGGTCATATTCGCAATTTGAACCCGGGAAAACCGGTATGAGGACCCTTGGCTGAGGAACCTTCAGTGCTATTGCAGGAGACGTCTTTTCTGACAGCATCCTCGTAAGCTTCTCGCCGCTTCTCTCGCCCAGGCTGAATATCTTCCTGAGAGGTTCGTCAACGGATGACTTGATATCATCAAAGGCGAATGATTCTTCACCGAATACAGCTTCATTCCCATTACCGGCAGTTCCTATTATGACTGCCCCACTTCCTGCAAGTAGTGTCTCTGCTTCCTTCCTGACCTGCACAACGAAGCTTCCGGGATCCTTCTGGAAAAGGTCCCTGCTGTCTGTGACCTTGAATCCTGTCCTGTTCCCAAGCGCCATGTTGGTAAGTGTCCTGAAGATACCTCTCTTGAGTGTGTCCGCTGAAAGCAGCAGGTTCTTGTCCCTCAGGTCGAATATCAGCTCAGCGTTCAGGTTGAATGACTCGCTTGAATAAAGGCCGTCTTTTTCAGCAGTCCTCAAGACTGCCAGGATGCTGTCTTCTGCCTTCAGGTCGTTGGTTATGACCTTATGGACATTCACTGTGTTTACCGCGAAGGATATGAGAGTCGGAGGCACGCTGATATCATTGAACGTACCGGACATCGAGTCCTTTCCGCCTATTGCGGGGACCTTGTAGTCAATCTGTGCGGCAAGTGCACCAAGAAGGCTTGAAAACGGCTTTCCCCATTTTGTGCTGTCTGTTCCGAGCCTTTCGAAGTACTCCTGGAACGAAAGCCTTGCATCCCTGTGTGATGCCCCGAGTGTCACAAGCTTCGCCAATGATTCAACGACAGCCCTGTACGCTCCGGTAAAGGTATCCTGTGAGCTTTCATCAGGGTCGAAGCCGTAGGTCATGACGGTAGCCTCATCAGTGACCATACCCTTGAGAGGGATCAGTGAAACCATTCCCTGGCTCTTGGTATCCTGGTTGGTTCCGCCATAGGGAAGCACAACCTGGCTTCTGCCTATTGTCGTGTCGAACATCTCCAGAAGGCCCTTCTGTGATGATGACTTGAGGTCCTTGAGCGCAGCCTCCATTGAATTCCTGTTGGACGGCTGCTTCCTTTTCTTGGGTGATGATGGCTTGTCAACTGCTACTGAAGTGTACGCACTGGCGCCGTTGGTGTTCAGGAACCTTCTCCTGATATCAACGACTATATCTTCCCCGTGGATCATCCTGAGCCTTCCGGAATTTGTTATTTCCGCAACTATTGTGGACTCGAGGTTCTCCTCTGATGCAAGTTCCATGAACCTTCCGGCATCGCTCTTCCTTGTGACTACAGCCATTCTCTCCTGGGACTCGGATATCGCTATTTCAGTCGGATCAAGTCCCTGGTACTTCTTGGGGACCCTGTCCAGATAAATATCCAGGGAGTCGGCGAGCTCCCCTATGGCGACGCTCACTCCGCCTGCACCGAAATCGTTGCATCTCACGATGAGCCCTGCTGCCTCTTCATTTCTGAAGAACCTCTGGATCTTCCTCTCTTCAACGGGATTTCCCTTCTGGACCTCTGATCCGGATTCCTGCAAAGATGAATCTGAGTGAATCTTCGACGAGCCTGTGGCTCCGCCGATCCCGTCTCTGCCGGTCCTGCCGCCGATGAGGATGACCACATCGCCAGGCACAGGCGTCTCACGGACCACGTTTTCCTTAAGTGCGCTGCCTATTACTGCACCGACTTCCATCCTCTTCGCAACATATCCGTCATGGTACACTTCTTCAACAAATCCTGTATTCAGGCCGATCTGGTTTCCGTAGGAGCTGAAGCCCCTTGCAGCACCCTTGGTTATGACCCTCTGCGGAAGCTTGCCTGGAAGTGTGTCCTTCAATGGCTTCCTGGGGTCTCCGGATCCTGTGATCCTCATTCCCTGATATACGTAGCTTCTGCCGCTTAATGGGTCCCTTATCGCTCCGCCAAGGCATGTGGCGGCTCCACCGAAGGGCTCTATCTCAGTCGGATGGTTGTGGGTCTCGTTCTTGAACATGATGAGTACATTCTTTTTTCCTGAGCTTGTCTCGATCTCGCGTTCTATGCTGCAGGCATTGATCTCCTCAGAAACATCCAGGTCCTTCAGCAGTCCCCTTGCCTTGAGGTACCTGGCGCCAATCGTAGCAATATCCATAAGCGTCACAGGCTTGCTTTCGCGCCTGAGGGACTTCCTTAGTTCAAGGTACCTCTCGTATGCAGCCTTCTCCATGTCGGAATTTGAAAGGAACTCCACATCCTTGATTACCGTATTGAACGTGGTGTGCCTGCAATGATCGGACCAGTAGGTGTCAAAGACCTTGATCTCCGTTATATAAGGGTCTCTCTTCTCATCCATGAAATAGTCCTGTATAAGGTGCAGGTCATCATAGGTCATGGCAAGCGAGTTCTTCTTGAGAAAATCCATGAGTTCCTTCTGGTTGAAGTACCTGAACCCCTTTACTGTCTCAACCTGCCTCACTGGCGTTTCTCCGTGAAGAGGCTCGACACTGAGGCTTCCTTCTCTCATTTCAACAGGATTGAGGACATAGTCCCTGACTTTATTTATATCCCTCTCTGATAGTCCCGTGAAGCCGTAAAGCTTCTTGCATCTTACCCTTGCAGTGAAATTTCCTAGAAGCAGCTGTATGCATTCCTCAGAAGCCTTCGCCCTTGCATCGAACTGCCCCGGCAGAGGCTCAAGCACAAAATGGTCAACACCATCAATGAATGAGCTGTCTTCATATACCGTATCTATGGATGGCTCGGAAAATATCTTGGCCTTGGCCTCGGCGATTTCCTTTTCATCAAGCCCGTATACAGTATAGATATTGATTATCCTGACTGCTGTCTCAATGCCGAGCATCTCGCGTATTTCTCTCTTGAGCCCCTCAGCTTCGTTCCGGTAGCCTTCTTTCTTTTCAACATAAATATTTTGATCCATAAGAACCTCCAGCGAACATTCTTCTCTTAAATATTAACAAAACTATGAACAAAGTCAATGTTTAGTTGTGTTTAGCTCCACATTGTTCGTGTATAGACGAACGATACGAAGGATTTTTATGCTTTGAGCAGCAAAATGACAAAAAAGATGTGTACCAATTCGAAGAACTTCACAATACGAAAGTAATGATCCTGCAGCATAGTGCGCGCTATACATAACCGGCCCCGCAGTGCTTCTTGAGCTTCATGAGTTCATTTCGAGCTACATATGCAAAAGAGTATCCGTATCCATGTTAATACTAAAAGGTGAAGATTTCGTTTTGCAGATGTTAACAAAGTGAATCCTCCGTGAACTGTTTTTAGGAGTGCTCCCCCTGTCTCAATGTTTTTGGCTAGAATGGCGATAGTGATGATATAATGAAGGGGTAGTGTGAACTAACAGATTTTTTGTCGGGAGTTGAGCATATGGATTATTTGAAGGTGGCGGCTGCCAAGCCTTCGCTGAAGGTAGCTGATATCGGCTATAACCTAAGAGAGATAGTCAATCTGATTCGGAGCATGGAGGCGGAAGGTATAAGGCTTGCTGTGTTCCCGGAGCTGTGCATCACCGGCTATACGTCGGCAGACCTGTTCCTTACAGGAGACCTGCTTCAAAAGTCCCTTACAGGGCTTGAAGCGCTGGCCTCGGAGCTTGAGGGTAAGGAAATCGCGATAGCGGTCGGCCTTCCGCTAAGCGTCCAGGGGCGGCTTTTCAACTGCGCTGCAGTCCTTAAGGGCGGCAGGGTCCTTGGAATGGTGCCAAAGAGGAGCATACCCAACTATTCGGAATTCTATGAGTCCAGGTGGTTTGCCGGAGCGAGGGATTCCATGACAAGGCATGTCGACCTGCCCTTCCAGAAGGAAATTCCGTTCGGGAGCCTTGTTTTCGATTGCGGTGACTATGCCTTCGGGGTCGAGGTATGCGAGGACCTGTTCGCTCCGATATCCCCTTCCTCCTACCTGTCATTGCAGGGAGCGGAGATAATACTGAACCTTTCCGCTTCCAACGAGCTTGTCGGAAAGAGCAGCTACCGCAAAGACCTGGTGAGGATGCAGGGGTCGAAGAACATAGGAGCATATGTCTACAGCTCCTGCGGCGTGGAGGAATCCACGACAGACGTAGTATTCGGCGGACATCTGATGGTTTCTGAATACGGGACCATGCTTGCTGAAAATGAAAGGTTCATGATCGGCTCAGAGACCATATCAGCCTATGTCGACCTTTCAAGGATCAGAGGTGAAAGGATAAAGAACTCAAGTTTCAGGGAGGCTGAGATTCCTCAGACCTTTATTGCTGAAAGGGTAAAGTTCAAACAGGAAAGGTCAATTCCACTTGGGTTTGACAGATTCATTGACCCCCACCCTTTCGTTCCAAGCAATGAAGAGGAAAAAAGGATGAGATGCGAGGAAATACTTTCCATCCAGAGCCACGGGCTCGTAAAGCGGCTCGTCCACACCGGCGCAAGGAAGGCTATAGTTGGAATTTCCGGTGGATTGGATTCGACCCTTGCCCTTCTTGTCATGGTAAAGGCTATGAATGTAATGGAGAAGCCTTTATCTGACATCATTACGATCACAATGCCCGGCTTCGGTACCAGCGACAGGACCTACCAGAATGCCGTGGAGCTTTGCAGGGAGCTTGGAACTACCTTCAGGGAGATCGACATAAGGGAAGCATGTCTCCTGCATTTCAAGGATATCGGCCATGATCCGTCTGTCCATGATGTGACCTATGAGAACGTGCAGGCAAGGGAGAGGACACAGATCCTCATGGACATCGCCAACAAGGAGTATGGGATCCTTGTGGGGACAGGAGACCTGTCTGAGCTTGCCATGGGCTGGTGCACGTACAACGGTGACCAGATGTCCATGTATGGGGTGAATTCTTCAATCCCCAAGACCCTTGTGAGGTATCTGGTCAGATATGCGGCCGAGCATGAATTTTCTCATAGGATATCAGAAATATTACTCGATATACTGGATACGCCGGTCAGTCCCGAGCTGCTCCCAAAGAGCGAAAATGGTGAGATATCACAGAAGACTGAGGATATCATCGGACCCTACGAGCTGCATGATTTCTTCCTGTATCATCTCATGAGGTACGGAGCTACGGTCGAGAAGATCCTGTTCATGGCAGAGCATGCCTTCAGTGGTACCTATGGAAGAGATGAGATCAGGAAATGGCTGAAATTCTTCCTGAAAAGGTTCTTTACCCAGCAGTTCAAGAGGTCAGCTATGCCTGACGGGCCGAAGGTGGGAACCATCGCACTGTCTCCGAGAGGTGACCTGAGGATGCCGTCTGATGCATCCTTCGCCACATTCATAAAGGAACTGGACGGGGAGCTGTAGGCAGGCACTCATACGGTTTATGTGGAATTAATCCCTTGGATTTGGTAAACTAACTTTGTTATTGTCTAAATATTTTTGAGAGGTGAATCAATTTGTGGTATTCAAAATCACATGAAGATGTCCTCAATGAGCTTCAGACCAATGCAGCCCTAGGGCTTACAGATGCTGAAGTTTCTGAGAGACAGGAAAAGTACGGCCCAAACAGGCTAGAAGGAAAGAAGAAGAAGTCACTGATATCGCTGTTCTTCGGACAGCTTCAGGATGCGCTCATCTATGTGCTGCTGGCAGCTGCGGTTGTTACCGTGCTCGTACATGAGTATGCAGATGCGATCATAATACTCGCTGTCGTCGTCCTTAACGCCGTCATAGGAGTGGTTCAGGAAGCAAAGGCAGAGAAAGCCATCGAGGCACTCAACAAGCTTACGACACCCCGGTCCATCGTAAGGAGGAACGGTAAGGAGGTCGAGATAAATTCAACCGAGCTTGTTCCTGGAGACATAGTGCTCCTTGATGCAGGAAGATATGTGCCGGCAGACCTGAGGCTCATAACCAGCAAGAATCTTCAGATCGAAGAATCTGCCCTTACAGGTGAATCAGTTCCGACAGACAAGGATGCGACAAAGATCCTTGCAGGAGAATCAGTTCCTCTTGGAGACCAGAACAACATGGCCTTCATGTCAACGCTTGCTACCTACGGAAGAGGCGAAGGCGTTGTAGTGCATACCGGAATGAACACTATAATCGGAAGCATCGCAAAGAGCCTCAACGAGGACGAGGAAAGCATGACTCCTCTCCAGGTAAGACTTGATGAGCTAGGAAAGACACTGGGAAAGCTGGCGCTTGGAATCACAGCCATTATGTTCCTAGTTGGAATAGTCCAGAAGAGACCGGTCCTTGACATGTTCCTTACAGCGATAAGCCTTGCTGTCGCTGCGATACCCGAAGGACTTCCGGCAATAGTCGCGATCGTGCTTGCCCTTGGCGTCACAAGGATGTCGAAGATAAACGCAATAGTCAGGAAGCTTCCGGCAGTCGAGACGTTGGGATCGGTAAACATAATCTGCTCGGACAAGACAGGTACGCTTACACAGAACAAGATGACAGTAGTAAAGTACTATACGCTTGACAATCTTGTAAGCCTTGAAAGAGAGGGCGAGGACCTTCAGGCAGGAAAGGATGCGGAGCAGCTCATAAAGTCATTTGTGCTTTGCTCTGATGCTACCAGCAACGGAAGCGAGTCCACAGGAGACCCTACCGAGGTTGCCCTTATAATTCTTGGAAACAGGCACAAATTGTTCAAGGATGCCTTGAACGCTGAGTATTCAAGAATTAATGAGAAGCCTTTCGACTCAGACAGGAAGCTCATGTCAACTCTCAACAAGGAAGGTTCAGGCTACAGGGTCCATACAAAGGGAGCCATAGACAACATACTGAAGATCTCCAAAAACATCCTCGTCGACGGCAAGGCAATGACGCTGACAGACGAGATGAAGTACCAGATACTAAAGGAAAGCGAGAGCATGTCAAACCAGGCACTTAGAGTTCTGGGAGTGGCATACAAGGATGTTGACACGATGATCGGGCCTGAAGAGATGGAAGAAGGACTCACGGTCCTTGGCTTCGTTGGCATGATCGACCCGCCAAGGCTTGAGGTCAAGGACTCCATAGCAGCAGCCAAGGGAGCCGGAATTACCAGCATAATGATCACAGGCGACCACAAGAACACTGCAGTCGCCATCGCAAGGGAACTGGGAATTGCCGAGAAGCTTGACCAGGCGCTCACAGGCGCAGAAATCGACGAGCTTGATGAAAAGACCTTCGCTGAAAGCATAAACAACTACAGGGTATTCGCAAGAGTCTCCCCTGAGCACAAGGTCAAGATAGTCAAGGCCTACAAGGCCAAAGGAAACATAGTCTCCATGACAGGTGACGGAGTTAATGACGCACCGTCACTCAAGCATGCCGATATCGGAGTTGCGATGGGTATCACCGGAACAGACGTCTCAAAAGGCGCAGCCGACATGATCCTTACTGATGACAACTTCACGACCATAGTAGCTGCTATAGAGGAAGGCAGGAACATATACAACAACATAAAGAAGGCAGTCATATTCCTCCTTTCCTGCAACCTTGGAGAAATAGTCGCCATATTCGTGTCAGTCCTCTTTTCATTTGCGATACCGCTGCTCCCGACTCAGATACTCTGGGTCAACCTGGTTACAGATACTCTTCCTGCGATCTCCCTTGGAGTTGACCCGGGTGACCACGACGTCATGCTGAAGAAGCCAAGAGACCCGAAGGAGAGCTTCTTCGCTGGCGGAGCTGCAGTCAGGGCCCTCATAGGAGGAGTCCTCATCGGATCGCTCACTCTTTTCGCATTCTATTTCGGACTTAGAGAGCGTGGGGTTTCCATATGGGATTCCGCGACAGCCTCCGAGGATGTGCTGATGTATGCAAGGACGATGTCTTTCGTAGTCCTTTCAACTACTCAGCTGTTCTATGCACTCAGCATGAGGAGCGCTACCAAATCGATACTGCAGGTAGGACTGTTCACCAACAAGTATCTTGTAGGCTCCATATTCGTCGGGATACTTCTCCAGCTTGGAGTCATATCGATCCCACCTCTGGCTGCGGCGTTCAAGGTGCATAACCTTCCGTTCGGGGACTGGGTGCTTGTAGTATGCCTTTCTCTGATACCTCTGATCGTCAATGAAATCATAAAGCTGTTCAGAAGAATGGGCGGAGCTGACGACGACTAAAGGTCAGAGATCATGACACATCGAACATCGGGTAGATAAAGGTCAAACTAAGATAGGTCCAAATGAAATGGGCAGCCGCCGGATCATCCGGCAGCTGCCCATTTCTCATAAGAATCTTCGTATATTATTTTCAGCCTGCTTATACAGAGGCAGGGAAATGTGATCCTGTATTTCCAGGTCATAGGGCCTTCTCTATGAGTTCGGCTATTTCCCCTACATATCCCAACTCAAGCTCGGTGAACCTTGCAAGGCTCGGACTGTCAAGGTCGATGACCCCGAAGACCTCACCATTTCGAAACACCGGTACCACGAGCTCTGACCTTGATGCCGAATCGCAGGCGATATGATTTTCTATGGCATGGACATCATCCACGAGCATCGGTCGTCTCTCTGCCACGGCAGTACCGCATACGCCTTCACCGGGCATGATCCTTACGCAGGCAGGCTTGCCCTGGAAGGGCCCGAGCACCAGCTCCCCTTCCCTCATTATGTAGAAGCCTGCCCAGTTGAGGTCGTCCATTGATTCCATAAGTATTGCGCTTATGTTGGAAAGATTTGCAACAAGGTCCTTTTCCTTCCCCAGCTGGCTCTTCACGAACAGCCTGGCGGTCTTTAGCCTTGCCTCCCTGTCGGGTGTCTTTTCGAATACAAAATCCATGTTATTTCTCCTTCAGATGAGTTCCCTTTTCGTCCTGCTCTATAAGTCCCTTCTTCATGAGATTGCCAAGTGCGATCTTGAAGTAGTTCTTGCTGCTGGCAAACGCAGAGCTGATCTCTTCCGGTGTTGACTTGTCGTTGTATGGCATTGAGCCGCCATGAAACTTCAGGTATGACATTATCTTGTCAGAAAGCTCTTCCTTAGCCTCAACCATCTTCTTCCTGGGTGTGAAACCAATTCTTCCGTCCTCGTATATCTTCTTTACTGTGCCCTCAACGACTTCTCCGGGAAGTATCCTTGTGAAGTACTCTGTCTTAAGGACAACCGCCCTGTACCTGTTATCAAGAGCGACCATGAGAGACTCGTTGGTCTGCTTTCCGTAGACCACTCCCCTTACCTCGTCACCCATCTTGTAGGTTCCCTCTTCAGCATTTTCGAGGTACCTGTCAACCTCTGTGCTTGCAGCAAGCCTGCCTGTCTTATCCTCATAGATGAACACAAGGTAGCTGCTTTCCTTGAGCATCGGGTATTTCTGCTCCCTCTTCGGAACTAGGATGTCCCTTTCGAGTCCGAAGTCAACGAAAGCCCCGAATTCGGAAACACCGGAAACCTTAAGGTATGCCAGTTCGTTTACCTTCGCAATTGGCTTCTTCATGCTCGCTATGAGCCTGTCCTTGGAATCCTTGTAGATGAAGACGGTGACACTGTCTCCTACCTTAGGCTTGTCGCCGGTGATGCTTCCTGTAGGCAGCAGTATGTCGTCACCTGAGTTTCCTGTACCTGCATCGAGGTATAAGCCGAAGGCTGCCTCTCTCTTGACGGTCAGTTCATTGTAATCTCCGAATTTTATCATTTTTCGTCTCCCTTGTGCATGGCTGAGAATTCTTTGTAATGCTCAGCTGCATGCCGTATATATTCTATATCCTTTTCTTCGCATTTCCTAAGGAACCTTGCCGGCCTTCCGACCCATACTTCCCCGTCAGGTATCACCGTTCCCTTTGTAACCAGGCTTCCTGCACCGATGATGCAGAACCTTCCTATGACGGCTTTGTCCAGTACGATGGAGTCCATGCCCACCAGAGTATCATCCATTATAGTGCATCCATGGATCGTGCACTTGTGTCCGATGGACACATTGCTGCCGATTATCGTATGCCCGCCAGAACTTACATGGACCAGTGTCAGGTCCTGTATGTTTGTCATGTCCCCTACGGTAATTGGCCCCGTATCCCCTCTAAGTACGGAACCGTACCAGACCGAAGCCCCTTTGCCAAGAGTGACGTCCCCGACGACCACCGCATTCTCAGCGATGAATGAATCCTCGTTGGCACGAGGCACCTTTTCTCCCAAAGCTCTTATCAACTGCTTATCTCCTCTTTGAACAAAGCATCATGTGATGTTGTCAGGTTTACTGTTTGTTCATAATGTAAATCAATATGTAGTGTGTTTACAGCTTGCTTGTAACTATATGTAGTATTATACTGGTACTATCGAGCCAATTCAAGGAGGTACGAGATGAGCAAACTAAAACAACTGTTCAAGCGTTATTATACTAAAGAGCTTGACAATAATAAAGAAAAAACGGTTTATGACCTGTTTGACTGGGAAAAGAGGGATGTCCTCCTGAAGGACTACAAGTCCGGAAGGATACTTACAGAGATGAGGGACCTGGAATTCCCCTCCTTCTACTCTCAGAATGCAGTGGATATCATTGCATCGAAGTATTTCAGGAAAGCCGGAGTTCCGGGAGAACTTGGCTATGAAAATTCAATGAAGCAGGTCGCCCACAGGATGGTTAGCTTCTGGGCTGACGCACTCATAGATGATGGCCTCATCGACACTGATGAGGAGAGGAGCATATTCTATGATGAGATGGTCTTCGGCCTCCTTAACCAGATGTACGCACCAAACTCGCCTCAGTGGTTCAATACCGGACTAAAGCAGAGTTACGGCATATCAGGAGGCAAGAACGACCTGTTCTACTTCGACCCTGTTCAGAGAAAGGTAGTGCTTTCCGAGGATGGTTATTCAAGGACACAGGCATCAGCCTGCTTCATCCTTTCCGTTGAAGACAAGCTTCTGGGAAGCCATTCGATTTCAGAGCAGTATGTGACCGAAACAAAGCTGTTCAAGGGCGGATCAGGAACAGGGACCAACTTCTCAGCCATAAGGGGAGTCGGAGAAAAGCTCTCGGGAGGCGGAGTGTCTTCAGGCCTCATGAGCTTCCTCAAGGGTCTCGACAGGAATGCCGGAGCGATAAAATCAGGCGGAACCACAAGAAGGGCTGCAAAGATGGTATGTCTCGACATTGACCATCCTGAAATTGAAACCTTCATAATGTGGAAGGCAAAGGAAGAGGACAAGGTACGTGCGCTGGCCAAGATGGGCTATGATGCCGATATGGACGGAGAAGCCTATGAGACTGTATCCGGCCAGAATTCAAATAACTCCGTAAGGCTCACTGACGAGTTCATGGACAAGGTAATGGACTTAAGGAACGATCCGGACCAGGAGATCACTCTCCGTGGAAGAATGGACGAGAGAGTCAACAGGAACGTGAAGGTCAAGGACCTGTGGGACAAATTCAATGAAGCGGCATGGAAATCAGCTGATCCCGCACCTCAGTTCACCGACACCTTCAATGCATGGCACACTTGCCCTGCAGGAGAGGATGGAGAAATAGGAGCACACCATAACAGGCTGAATTCCACCAACCCATGCGGTGAATATGCCTTCCTTGATGACACCAGCTGCAACCTTGCGTCAATCAACCTATACAAGTTCTACGATGCTGAGACAAACCAGTTTGATGTCGAAGGCTATTCGCATATCATAGGACTTTCCCAGCTCCTCCTTGAAGGGTCGATCCAATGGGGACAGTTCCCTACGGAGGACATAGCCAGGAAGACATACATGTTCAGGACTACGGGACTTGGAATTGCAAACCTTGCATCGCTCCTTATGGCACTTGGAATGCCATATGACTCGGATGAGGCCAGGACACTGGCTGCAGCCCTGACGGGCATGATAACCGGCAAGAGCTATGCTGTAAGCGCCATGATGGCAGAAAAGGCGGGTCCTTTCGAGAAGTATGAGCTGAACAGGCCGTACATGCTGAGGGTCATCAGAAACCATGCCAGGGTAGCCGGAGCCCTCGACAGCGAGTATGAAGGACTTCACTATATCCCCTACTCCGTTGACCATGAGAAGCTGGAAGCACTGGGACAGGAGGGCTTGTCAGATAAGCTTAAGTCTGTCTGGACTGATGCCCTGAGCCTTGGAGAGGCACATGGCTACAGGAATGCACAGGTATCTGTCATCGCCCCGACAGGAACCATATCATTTGCCATGGACTGCGCGGCAACAAGCCTCGAGCCATTCTTCTCCCACGTAGTCTACAAGAAGCTTGTTGGCGGTGGATTCATGACGATAGCAAACCCCATCATCTCTGTTGCCCTGAAGAACCTTGGATATTCGCCTGAAGAGATAGAGGACATAATGGCGTATATCGGTGCTGAGGAGAACGGCATGGTGAAGGACGGCAAGATCGAAGGAGCTCCGCACTTAAGGGAGGAGCACTACCCGATATTCGACACTGCAAATACCTGCGGAACCGGTAAGAGATACATTCACCACATGGGACATGTCCTTATGGTGGCTGCACTGACCCCACTGGTCTCGGGAGCCATATCCAAGACTGTCAACCTGCCGAGGGAGGCAACAGTAGAGGACTTCAAGGATGTTGTCGTGCTGTCATGGAAAACAGGTGTAAAGGGAATATCACTCTACAGGGACGGATCAAAATATGCACAGCCTCTTAATACAAGGCTTGATGCAGAGGTGAAGAACCTTGACCTTGAAAGCCTGACCTACGATGCGCTGCTCAAGTTCGCAAAAGAGGCACAGAAGAAGGAATCGAAGCCAGCACAGACATCGGTTAGGGAAAAGATGACTGGCATCAGGGCCGGGCATACGCATCCTGCCCAGATCGAGGATGTCAAGATATACACCACTGTGAACAGAAACGAGCGAGGCGAGATTTCGGAGATATATATCACAACAGACAGGGAAGGAACACTCATAACAGGGCTCCTCAATTCCCTCTCGAAGACGATATCGGTAATGCTCCAGTACCACATACCGCCGAAGGACATCTCGAGGATGCTGAGAGGTCAGAAGTATGAACCCTACGGATTCGTATCGAAGCACCCTTACATCAAGAACGTGACTTCAATATCGGACCTGATATCCAAGGTCATTGACCTTGAGCTTGGCGATTTCTCCAGAGTCCAGGTCAAGCCTGAAGCGGAGGACCTTATCAACAGACCGCTGAAGAACGTTGCAAGGATCGTGATGAAAAGCGAGGAAAGTCCGAAGAAGGAAGAGACAAAGCCTGCTCAGAAACCGGAGACTCAGACTGTAATCAAGGATGCGGAAAAGAATGGAGAAAAGCTGTACGATTCAGTCTGTCCGAACTGCTCAAGCACCAGGATGGTAAGAAACGGCACATGCAAGGTATGCCTTGACTGCGGTTCAACCACCGGATGCTCATAGGACACAGAAATAAAGAGGGAAGCGAACGCGAGGGCACTGAAAAAGTAATTAACACTAACTAAGATCTGAGTTACGAGCTCAGGTCTTTTTCTTTGGAAT
>DIXH01000058.1 GCA_002428605.1 Clostridiaceae bacterium UBA6085 | reverse complement strand
GCCTGTCCGATCGCATCCTTGCCGCTAAGGAGTACTGGTATAACCTCAGCCTGTATGGCTGATGGCTCCTCGTATCCCATATCGCTGATTCCTCTGAGGACGTCTTCTCTTAAGCCGAGTTCCGCAAATTTCTTTTCCATTCTTTACCTCTTCCGCTTAAGACAAGTTTCAGTGTACGCACAAGCGCGACTCCATAAAAAAACCTCGCAGCAAGCTGCAAGGTGATCGTACAAAAACTATTAATCCTAAGCTAATAATATTATGATAATTCTAAATCACTGAATGATTGTATCACATAAATTATCGATATGCAAATAAAATTATGAAATAAATCTATTTTGGTAATTAGTCACAGAATATAGAGTCAGATATTTTCAAAATCCGCAAAACTTCCGCATTTCCATCGAATCCAATATAGATTTGTTCACCGGGTCTTTTGTTCATTGTCCAATATTTGGGATAGCTTTGCTGATACATTGTTGACATCGGGATCTCAATTGAGAATTGCAGTGCAATCAGTAACTTATTGGTTCGAAGGGAGAGGATAACATGATTAAAAAAGCAGCATCAGCAATTGTTTGCGTATTTCTTCTATTCTCAACTGCCTGCTCTTCATCCGAAGCATCGGATGGTGGACAAGGAGACAAGAGTCCTGTCAGCGGCGCAGTCAGCAATTCCGGTTCAGCTTCAAATACCCCTGCAGCTGAAATAACGGTAGAGGAGCAGGTCCTTCTTGACAAGGATGGTCTCAAGATCACACTGAAATCTATGGCTGATGATGAAATCTGGGGACCTTCACTGAAGCTTCTCGTCGAAAACAGCATGGAAAAGTCTGTTGGAGTCCAAATACGCAATCTTGCGATAAATGGATTGATGATGGATTCCATGTTTTCTGCTGAGGTTGCTCCAGGCAAGAAATCAAATGAAGAAATCACACTTGTGATGAACGATCTTGAGACAGCTTCTGTCACTACCATCAAGGACATTGAATTCAACTTCACCGTCTTTGATGCTGGATCGTGGAATACGATCTTCGATTCTGAAACCATACATATAAAAACCTCTGCAGACGAAACGTTTGTCCAGACGTACGATGATAGTGGTTTCACAGCTTTCGACAAGGATGGATTCAAAGTCGTGATAAAGAAGCTTGTAAGCGAGGACAGCTTTTGGGGTGCAGACATTTATGTCTACATAGAAAACAATAGCCCGAAAAACGCTACAATTCAGATACGGGAAATGTCGGTCAATGGGTATATGCTTGAACCAATTTTTTCGTCTGATGTCTTATCAGGGAAAAAAGCATTCGATACAATAACATTTCTTGAACAGGACCTGACTGACAATGATATAAAGGAAATTGAAAGCCTGGAATTCAAATTCCATATCTTTAATATGGACGGCTGGGATACCCTATTGGATTCGGAAACTATTACTGTCTCCTTCAATTAGCTATTAAGCGGAAAGCGGCACGGTCACAGGAATATGTGACTGTGCCGCTTCAATATTATCTTGAATTCGAATCCTATTGACCGGAGCCTCTGAAAATAAACACTCGGGTTATTTCCTGGCCTTCTCGACCCTCAGTTCCTTGCCCTTGATCTTCCTCTCTGCCAGCCCCTGTATTGCGATATCCCCTTTTCCATTGAGGATATCGATGTATGACCCGTTTTCCTGGACATCGATGATACCAATGTCTTCAGGTTCAATACCGGGTATCGAGTGAAGGGTGCCGGCTATATCCATAGGCCTTATCTTCTTTTTCTTGCCGCCGTTGATATAGATCTTGGTGATGTCCTTATGGACCGATGTCTTACTTGGCCTGTTCTTCCTGAGCTCCTTCTGGAACTCCCTGAAGCTGTCCTTTCCGGTCCTCAGCGGTCCATAGTTCATTTCGTGTATCTCGCCGAGGCTCTTGCCTATGAAGCTCTCCACATCCCTGACATTCTTTCCGTCATGCTCTGCAATGAAGTATATTGCGCTGCCTTCCCTGTAGTTTCTCCCTGTCCTTCCCATCCTGTGGACATAGCTTTCCTTTTCCACCGGGAAATCATAGCTCAGGGATATGTCGAGGTCGCGCACATCGATGCCTCTGGCAGCCACGTCAGTCGCGACAAGGTAAGGCACCTGCCTTTCCTTGAAAGCTTCCATGGCCTTCAGCCTGTCCTCCTGGAGCATTCCTCCATGGATCTTCAGGCAGTCTATGTTCTTCTTCTCAAGGTCATCCTTGAGTCTTCCGCATTCATCCTTGGTATTTACGAATATTATCATGCTCTTTGGCTTTCTTCCATAGATCAATGAAAGGAGCGCCTTGAACTTGTCCTTGTTATCAACCTTGAAATGCTCAACTTCGATGTTCAGCTTGCCTTCATCCTCGGACTCTATGACAATGTAGTCATCGAGCAGCTCTGACGCTATCCCCTGGACCTCTTCCCCAATTGTCGCTGAAAACATCATGGTCTGCTTCACTGACTTAAGGCTTCTGGCTATTGCCAGCACATCCTCCCTGAAGCCTCTGCTTATAAGCTCATCAACCTCGTCAATGACCAGGAACCTTATCGCCGAAGTATCAAGTGTGCCTCTCTTGATGTGGTCGAGCACTCTTCCTGGTGTGCCGCATATGGCATGATGCCTGTTTTTGAGCGATGCTTCCTCTTCCTTGAACGGATGCTTGCCATACAGGGCCACCGCCTTAAGCTTCTTGTAGCGTCCTAAGGTGTCGTAGTCATCCCTTATCTGAAGGGCAAGCTCCCTTGATGGCGCAAGCACCATGAAGGATGCCTTCATGTCTTCCCAGGCTGTCCTCTCAAGGATCGGCATGAGGAATGCCAGTGTCTTTCCGCTGCCTGTCGAGGACGACCCTAAAATGTTCCTGCCCTCCATGGCCGGAACTATTACCTTCTCCTGGATTGCAGTCATCTCGGTGAAACCGAGGTTTTCAACAGACCTTAGAAGGTCGCTGCTAATATTAATATTTTTAAAATCTTTTCCCATAATTATCTCCTTACAAGTCCACTAATGTTATCATAACCTCATAGGGTTAACAAGGCCATGGCTTTGAGACCGGATTTTTGAAAGATGGTGATGAAATGACAATTTATACCGGATTCCTCGGGTCCTATACAAGAAGAAAAAGCACCGGAATCAGAAGGTTCGCCTTTGACGGAAAGGAGTTCAGGACTGAAGACTTCATGCAGATCGGAAATCCTGCCTATCTCGTACTTGGCGATGATGGAAATATACTATATTCGGTAGTGAAGCAAGGGGATGCCTCCGGAGCCGCTTCAATCGACATACATGAAAAGAAAATTACAGGTATTTCGACTGCTGATGGAGAGGCCCCTCCCTGCTATCTGAGCCTTATTCCCGAAGGACTCCTGGCATGCAATTACCATGGCGGAAACCTTGACCTGTATGCCATCGAGGATGGTGTGATCACAGGCAGAAGGCAGTCCATAAGTCATGAAGGGTCAGGTCCTGTGACTGGAAGACAGGACAGCTCTCATATACACTTCGCCCTGAAGAATCCCTATAATGAAGATATCCTTGTCTGCGACCTTGGCACTGACAGGGTATGGATATACTCCTACAATGGCGAGCTCAGGAAAAAGGACTCCATAAACTTTCCTGCAGGCAGCGGCCCAAGGCACCTTGTATTCCACAAATCGGAAAAAATCGCCTACGTCCTGTCCGAGCTTACTTCTGAAGTCTTCACAGTTGATTTCAGGGATGGAAGCTACAGGATAGTTCACTGCTCGAGAGCCCTTCCAGGGGACTTTTCAGGGGATAGCATCGCTGCAGCAATAAGGATTTCCAATGACAACAGGTTCATCTATACTTCAAACCGCGGTCATGAAAGCATAACAATATTCAAGATAACAGAGTCGTACACGACCTCAGTCGTTGATATAGTGCCTTCCCACGGAAAGCACCCGAGGGACTTCAACATCTCTCCTGATGGCAAGTACCTGCTGCTTGCAAACATGGAGACTGACAACCTCGCCCTTTACAGCATTGACAGTGAGACCGGTGGTCTCGAAATCATCAGGTCTGACATATACAGCCCCGAGTGCGTATCTGTTGTCTTTGAAGCTTGAGGTAAGAAGGGAATAAAATGCAATCAGATAAACAAGCAATAAGAAGTAAAAGCAAATCATAGATTCGAGACAATGCTGCATTGCAAAAAAATGCTCCTGACACGGAGGCCTCAGGGACCTTTCCATGTCAGGAGCATTAGCTTTTCAACTATATCAGTGCGTTCAGCACATAGGATGCTAGGAAAAGGATGGTAACAACGTATAGGACCGGATGTACTTCCTTGCTTCTCTTCACTACGAACATTGATATGCAGTAGAAGAGGAATCCGAATGCTATTCCTGTTGATATCGAGTAGGTGAATGGCATGAGCGCCAGTATAAGGAATGCAGGTATCGCTATGGCAAGGTCATCCCATTCTATGTTCTTGAGGCCATCTGCCATGAGCACACCGACAACTATGAGTGCCGGCGCTGTCGCTGCTCCCGGTACCATAAGTGCCAGAGGTGAGAGGAACAGCGCGAGAAGGAAGAGTATTCCTGTTGTAACTGAAGCTAGTCCAGTCCTTCCGCCCTGGGATATGCCTGCAGCACTCTCAACATACGTAGTGGTGTTGGAGGTTCCAAGAAGCGCTCCTATTGATGTTGCAGTTGCATCCGCAAACAGGGCCTTCTCAAGCTTTGATGACATTCCTGAACCAGTCTCAACTGATTTCTCATCAGCTTCATCGAATATCCCTGACTTTCTTCCGGTTCCGAGGAAGGTTCCTATCGTGTCGAAGGTATCAGTCAGTGAGAATGCAAAGATAGTCGTAAGCGATATGAATATCCTTTGCGGAGAGTCGAAGAGACCCGCTATGTCAAGCGCCAGGAATGTTGGCTTGAGGCTCGGGATCGCAAAGCTTACGGTTGAAAGGTCAGGCACTTCAGTTATATTGAAGAAAACTCCGAGTACGGTAGATGCCACTATTCCGAAAAGTATTGCACTCTTGACCCTGAGGAGCATGAGCACTACTGTAACGATCAATCCTATGAGAGCAACCTGTGCGACAGGATCCTTGAAGTTTGAGAGTGCAGGTACGACGTCTGCATATATGCCGCCGCCATCTCCTGTATCAACGAGAAGGTTGAATGCCTCTCCCGTAAATGTAAGGAAGTGTGCCTGCTTCACTCCGATGTATGCGATGAAAAGGCCTATTCCTCCGCTTATCGCGTACTGGAGCGAGTGTGGTATCGCATGTATGATCATCTTTCTTACCTTGGTTACTGTGATCAGGATATTTATGAGTCCGCAGACAAATACCATACCAAGAGCCTGCTGCCAGGTATAGCCAAGCCCGAAGACGACTGTGAATGTGAAGAATGCGTTCAGGCCCATTCCAGGTGCCTGCGCAAACGGAACATTTGCAACAAATCCCATTATGAAGGTACCGATCGCCGCAGCTAGTATGGTAGCGACGAAGACAGCTCCTGTATCCATTCCGGCAAGTCCCAGTATCTGCGGATTGACAAGTATGATGTATGCCATTGTCAAGAAAGTGGTAGTTCCCGCGAGAACCTCCGTCCTTACAGTGGTGTTGTTCTCTTTAAGCTTGAATAGTTTCTCCATTTTCCACCTCTTTGAAATTATTACATCGTTAATTTTATGCGTATGTTGAGGCACATTCAAGGAATTTCGTTCGCTTAAATGATTTTTACAAATATCATCTTTATTCATATATTCAGTTGAAAATTGTCCTGTTATCGCTCATGTTTCACTGATAAACTGATAATCATTTTCACTTGTAAAAATTGGTTGTTTTCTGTCCGAAATGAAAAAGGGGCCGCTGGCCCCTCATTCATCTCCATATTATGTCAGAATGTTCGTATATTCCCTTCTAAAAAACTGGCCATCCGTCTTTTCCCTGCACTAATTTCCCTGCTTCTTTAGGTCAATTATAAGGCTGTTGTTCTCATACAGGTCGCCCGATTTCCTGTCCTCAATGTAGAATCTTGTCCTGTCATCCTCAGGAAGCAGCTCTGTCAGGGAATCATCAAATACATCGGCTGGTACTTTCTCACCTGCGAAGTAGTATGCGTTGATCTCCCCCATGAGTTCTGTCAGTCTCGATACCGAATCCTCATCAATAAGTCCTTCAAGTCTCGCCTTCATCCTGACTGATGAAAATACCTTGAACCTTTCCCTTGCATCTGACATGAAGTCGTAATGCTCGCTAAGTCCCTTTCCCTTTGCATAGCCTTCGATATCCACCCATTTGGTTGCATACTCAAGCATACCGTCTGAGTAATCGATGATTCCATACTTGTTGGGATATACTGACATGGCTCCTGTTACAATGTCAGTAACCTCCTCCGTAAAATGTATGTCCTGGATATGTATGTGCCCTGACAGGTTGACCTTGAAACCCTGTGTCCTGAATAGAAGCCTCATCTCCTCTGCATTTTCCAGGGTGAAGCCTGCATTCATGAATGTGGTATGGTTCATCATGTTATGATGCATGGCTACGATGACGTCAGCTTCATTTTCTCTGGCAAGCGCTCCTGATTCTTCAAGGAAGACCTTTGAGCTTTGCGATACTATCCCTTCTGTTGCTGGGTACCCATTTTCGATATTGTTCTTGTATACCGCTGAATCGACCATGGCTATATACAGGTCCTCACTTACCTTGTACAGGTAGCTCAGGTTCCCTTCGGCCCTTTTCACAGCATCCTTGAACCCGAAGTCAGAATATATGTCTTCAAACTCCTCGGGGCTTACAGTATCTGCATAATCCACCTTGTCACCCTTGAATTCCCTTGCATAGACGTTGCTTATGTCATGGTTTCCCGGTGTGACTATGACCTGAACTCCAAATGTCTCTATTTTCCTGAATATCTTAGCCAGGTCCTCATGGCTCTTCTTTTCACCGTTCAGTGTAAGGTCTCCTGTAACTACCAGGACATCCGGAGGATCCTTCCTCATGTCTTCGACGAATGCATCCAGTATAAGGTCCATGTTGCCTATTTCCTTGCCGTCGCCATTCTCATAAACATACTTTTCAATTTCTCCCCCATCCCTGAGCTTCGGTGAAAGGTAGTGTATGTCTGTAGCTACGACTATCCTCAGGTCCTCACCCTTAGGAAGGGGTTCCTGACCCTTTGCCTCAGTGGTGCAGCCTGTAGACAGGATGAGTGACATGATTGCCGATATGACCAACGATGACTTTATTTTTTTCATTTTAAATGGCATTATGATTCCTCCAATATTTCAGCTAACTACATGATACATGGAGGATAAGCTAACGACAACTGAAGCAAGGAAAAGAGCATCCCATATGGAATGCCCGCATTCGACTATTCAGTATCCCTCAGAAGTTCTACATAGCTTATTTCAAGCCCTCTCGCTATCTTCTTGAGTGTCTTGATCGATGGATTTGTCCTTCCTATCTCAATGTCAGAAAGGTAAGTGTTGGATATCCCTATCATCTCCCCAAGCACTTTCTGTGTTATACCCTTTTGCTTCCTTGCCATCCTAATGTTGTCTCCGATGCTTGCCAAAACAACACCCCCTAATGAAATTATACGTTATCGACGTATAATTTCAAGGTTATATTACGTTCACACCGTATAGATTACTGCTTCAAAATATACTTTCTTTGTTGTATACTTTAGATGTCAATTATCCGTAATTATACGGAATTAAGGAGATTTGGATGTATATCGGAGAAAGCATTAGACGTAGAAGAATCGAACTTAAAATGACACAGCGCCAGGTAGCTGCCCTTACCGGAATATCCGTAAGTTTCCTAAGCGACATAGAACGAGGAAGGAGCAACCCCTCGCTTGAGAACACACTTAAGCTCGGCAAGGCACTCGGCCTTCATCTTAGCGATGTAATGGACCCAAATGAAGCTGATAAGGTTCTTGAGAAGAGATCAGCATATGAGATACTGGACCCCTACCTCAGCGATTTCAACCTGTGGCCTGACGAAGACAGGCAGGATGTCATCAAGTTCCTGGAGTACAAGCGGTCCTCTCTTAAAAAGGATAAGAAACCATAAATGGATGCAAAAGCTCAGGCTATTGCATCCATTCCTTATTTTCCTTCAGTTTCTGCTTTGAGACAGAGTAGTCCTGAATCTCCTTGTGTCATCATCATTCAGGCTGTCCACGAACTCTCTCTTCACATCGAGCAGCTGCTCCAGCTCATTGATATATTGGAAAAGTGACGCCCTTACCTCGAACTCATCCCTGGACTTTGGAAGCTCCATGTTCCTGAATATCTCCTTGTAGCCACTAAGGTCCTCAAGAAGCTCCTTTGCTGTGTTTGACTCATGGAACTGTTCAGCAACCAGGTCTGTAAGGGCTGCAACAAGCTTTGTCTGTTCATAGGATTCACTGAGCCTCTCAAACAGCTTTCGCATGTTCTTCATTATCCCGAACTGGACGCTCCTCATCTCCATATACTTAAGGTAATACCTGACGTCGCTGACAAGATGGTTACCAGCATCCTTCAGCGCCCTCTCATAGCCTGCTTTAAGCTTATCATCAAGCTCTCTGTAGAGCTTCTCCTCATCCAGGGGTACTGTCTGTGTCGACAAACTCACTGACATGCTGGAAAGTAACCTCTTCATCAGCCTTTCTATCTCCACTACATCCCTGTTTAGCTGCTTTTCGAGGTTCGGCATATATATATTGAGAATGATCCCTACACCCGCGCCGATCATCATAAGCATGATCTCGTTGACCATGAGCGGCAATGACACTGACCTCTCCACAAGAAGATGAGTTACAAGCACTGAGCTCGGAACGATTCCGTCATTAAATCCCAGCGCAGCTGCGCTTGGGATGAAGAACAGAAGATATACGCCATATGCATATGGAGAGTAACCAAAAATGGAAAACGAAGCCGCTCCGATAAATAAAGCAAGCAAAGTCGATCCCACTCTCATTACAGCAAGGTCAAGGGACTTCTTCTTGGTATTCTGGACGCTTAGGATCGTGATGACACCAGCGGCAACACTATACTGAAGCCCGATCGCTGATGCTATTACCATTGATACGGCTGCACCTATCGAAGTCTTTACCGTCCTCCAGCCGAAAAACCTACTTAACTTCATCTGTACCACCAAGGCCCTGCATTTTCTTGAGAAGCCTTATGATATCCCTTTTTTCAGACTCATCCAGGTTTTTCAGCGTATCGTCAAGATACGCTATATGCAAAGGGAATGTCCTGTCCATGACTTCCTTTCCCTTCTCTGTTATCTCCAGTATGAATGACCTTCGGTCAGTCTCGCACATTATTCTTCCTATATATCCGTCCTTTTCAAGATTTGCCAGTATGACAGTCATGTTCCCGCTGGATGCTAGTATCTTCTCCTTGATCTCGCACACCTTCATTGCCCCTTTATGATAAAGCACCTCCAGCACTTCGAATTGGGACGGTGTGAG
>DIXH01000078.1 GCA_002428605.1 Clostridiaceae bacterium UBA6085 | reverse complement strand
GTCTGGTCCTTTTGACAAGCATAGCCTTCGCAATCAGCGTCATAACCCTCGGCAGGCAAAGGGTGCTGGTACAGGAGCTTCCAGCTGTAGAAGTCCTCGCGAGGGTTGATGTCCTTTGCGTGGACAAGACCGGAACTCTGACTGACGGAACCCTCCAGACCTGCGAGGTGGTTGAGCTTGAAGAAGGCTTTGACATGAGCAGCATACTCGGGGCGATCTGCAATGCTTCAATCCATAAGAATCCTACAATCGCCGCAATCGAGGTGAATTATCCGGATCCTCACTGGAAACTGACAGGTTCAGTGCCGTTTTCATCCGAGCGAAAATGGAGCTATGCCGGCTTTGGAGATCATGGGCACTGGCTGCTTGGAGCTCCTGAGATGCTCATGGATGGGAAGGTACCATCAGGCAGGATAACGGAAGCTTATGAATCGTATGCAAAAAAAGGGTATAGGGTCCTGATGCTTGCAAAGAGTGACTCAGCTCCTGCCGGGAGCGTCCTGCCGGAACCCATTCTTCCTGTAGCACTTGTACTCATAGCGGAAAGGGTAAGGAAAGACGTGTCTGCAGCCATGAAGTTCTTCAGGGAGCAGGGGGTTGCAATAAAGGTCATCTCAGGTGATAATCCGTCTACAGCGCTTAGTGTCGCAAGAAGGGCAGGTATAGTCAACGGGGGAGACTCCTATGACGTGCGTTTCCTGCCGGAGGATGAAAATGAAGTGGCTGAAATCATGGAGGCCTATGATGTTTTCGGAAGAGTCACTCCATACCAGAAGCAGAAGATGGTGAAAGCACTGCAATCGAGGGGACATATTGTCGCCATGACTGGAGACGGTGTCAATGACGTGCTCGCACTCAAGGACGCAGACCTTGGGATGGCTGTAGGTTCAGGTGTGGCAGCAACAAAGTCGGTTGCAAGGATAGTACTGCTTGATGGAAAATTTGCGACACTGCCAAGGATAGTCGCTGAGGGCAGGCGGCTCATCGCCAACATAGAGCTTGTCGCAAACCTCTTCCTTGTTAAGACAGTATGCGTAATGCTGATCGACCTGGTCACATCTGTTACCGGGATGCCGTTTCCATTCCTTCCAAGGCACCTGTCACTGGTAAGCGAAATAACCATCGGCATACCCGCATTCTTTCTGGCGCTGGCACCTAACATCAGGCGATACAAGCCGGGCTTTGTCGAGAGGATACTGCATTTCGTGATACCAATAGGTTCAATCGCGGCGATATTCACAATGGCTTCCTTCTATCTGGCGCTAAATGGTGGAGCTTCGCTGGAAGAGTCAAGGACAGCCGCAACGCTTACCCTGCTACTTTCGAGCATGTGGGTTCTGATAATACTTTCAAGGCCTATGACAAAGCTAAGGATACTCCTTGTAGCATCAATGAACTTTCTTATGGTGATGATATTTATCGTTCCGTTCATAAGGAACTTCTTCGCTCTGGATTTTCCTGAATATAGTATATTAGCAATTTCAGGCATCATGACAATAATATCGACAGCAGCTATAGAAACATACTGGAGGCTTCGCATACGGAACAAGGCTTAAGCGAAGGGGAGGATTGAAATGGGAACTGTAAAGGTACTGATTTCAAAGGGAGGGTATGCTTTCAGCAGATACATTCTTGCGGTGCTGATATGGATGAGTCTTCTCCTGAAGCAAAAGGAGCTGCTTCTGATTGTCCTCGTTTTCCTTCTTCTGGCAGTAGTACTGAAGCTCAGAAGGTCACCTCTTGTGGTCTTCTATGACAACACAATAGGGCGCCTGTTTCCATCGAAGCAGGTCGGGATAGACGAGGATGGACTTAGGTTCGCAAATGCCCTTGGCAGCTTCCTCTGTCTGGTTTGTCTTGGACTTCTTTACTTCGGTCCGGCAGGAGTTGGCTGGTACATTACAGGATCCTTTGCAGTCTTCAAGACAATCTCAGCATTAGGTTATTGCCCGGGCCTCAAGCTCTATGAACTTTTCAGGAAATGATGTAGAATGTAACTCTGAATGTTGTAGAAATGAGGTGCGTGAAGTGTTTTTCATAGGAATATTTGGTGTGAAGCAGGGACATAAGGAATTAGGTACTGAGAACAATGTGATTTGTCCTGAATGTGGGAGGCTGACAAGGCTTTCGGTGGTCAAGCAAAGCACATACTTCCATATTTTCTTCATACCTGTATTTAGATGGAATGTAAGATATTTTGCGAAGGCGCTTTGCTGTGGTGAAGTTTTCGAACTAAATGCTGAGGCAGGCAAGGAATTCGAAAATGGAAAATCCGGGGCGATTACTCAGGGAGACTTGAGAAGCCTCGGGAAGAGCTCCTTAGTGACTTGTTCAAACTGTGGTACCCGTGTAGATAGCAGCTACAGGTTCTGTCCTCAATGTGGGAATCCATTGACTTGAAAAAGAACCCTTCACCAGTCGCAATTACACTGGGGAAGGGTTTTAGAATTCCCTTATTTATTTATATATACCGAAAGTGAAACACAGTTAACCGCAGCTGCTTGTACCACTTCTCCAACCCTTATTGCAGCAATTAGGAATATAAGCATCCCGACCAGCTGCTTAAACGCAGTGAAATATTAGCAAACAGTGAACACATCGCGGATTAGACACAAATCATTCGCCTTTCAACGATAAAAGCTTCAGAGGCTGAATCCTTCAGTGCAGCAAGACGCGGTGATAATGTACTAAGCCAATATTTTGATGAACCTGGATTTAGCCCAGGTTTCGAGTAAGTAAAGTTTAAATGATCCTATGGTTTAATCAGTAGAAACCCTGTGCCGGCTTCAGACTGTAGAATTCCTTATCCCTAAGTATCCTTCTGGCTGATTCCTTAAGATAGTCGGATTCCGGAAGGCGTCCGCTGTCTATAAGCTTTATCAGGTTTATAGCCCCATGGAGGGACTTCAGGTGTGAATGCTGGGAGTAACTGGACTGATGCTTCCTTACGACCACATAGTCTGTTAAGCCAACCCTCAGAACCTTGAAGTTCTTATGGTAATAAACAACTCGAGACATTCAATCAACTCCTAAAGTAAATTAACTGAATATTCATTTATTAATTTTATTATATATGATGTCAGACCAAAAATACAGACGTTTTTTGTAAAATTCTGAATTATTTTCGTTAAATCTGCTTAACATTCTATATTTCCCTAAGTGAACAAAATCTGAACGATGACTATGTTGCATTTTAATGAATTTTGACTTAAGTCAAAGATTCCACATATATAAAGATGTAGAATCTAATTGTGAGACTATGGCTGAAGGAGAGTGGGACTTGAAAAGGATAGACCTAAGGAAGTCAGTATTTGAGATTTGCACAGCGGAGCCTGAAGTGGCTGTAATACTTAAAGGTCTTGGATTCACATCCATAACTGAGCCTGGGATGCTTCAGACCGCAGGAAGATTCATGACAATACCAAAGGCGTCAGCCATTAAGAAGATACCTTTGGAAAAGATAATAGAGGAATTCAAGAATAAAGGATACGAAGTGGAGGAGATTTAATGAGTGACCTGATCAACAACAGGGAAAAGTTTCAGACAAACGATGAAAAGAGACAGGAGATGCTGAGAAGCATGATCCTGAAGCTTCATGACGGTGTAGACCCATCTGAAGTCAAGAAGGAATTCAAGGAGAAGTTTTCAGGAGTATCTTCCTATGAAATTTCCCAGATGGAGCAGAATCTTATTGGAGAGGGTATGGCTGTCGAGGAGATACAGAGGCTCTGTGAGGTCCACGCCGATATATTCAAGGGTTCTGTTGAGGAAGTCCACACCAAGTCAAAGGAAGAGGAGAGCATCGGACATCCGGTGAGGGTGCTGAGGGAAGAGAACTTTGCAATCGAAAGGCTCATCGATGATGAGATAATGCCGAAGCTTGATGCATACTTCAACCATCCCGAAGCTCCGATCAAACATCTGCTGATTGCAGACCTGAACCTGCTCATGGACATTGACAAGCATTACTCAAGGAAGGAAAATGTAATATTCCCATTCATGGAGAGATACGGCATAACCGCACCGCCTAAGGTAATGTGGGGAGTTGACGATGAGATAAGGGCAGACCTCAAGGAGGTCAAGGCTCTCATAACTGCAGACGACAGGGAGAAGGCAAGGGACAAGGCGTATGCTGCCCTCGACAGGGTCAAGGAGATGATATTCAAGGAAGAGCAGATACTCATTCCAATGATCCTTGAGAAGTTCACAGAGGACGAATGGCTTGAGATTGCAGCTGACAGCGAAGAGATAGGCTACTGCATCGTTGAGCCGAAAGGCAAGTGGGTTCCGGACAGGGTATCCTTCCTGATGAAGCCAGAGACAAAGAGCCTTCCTCAAGACGGGAACATAAGGTTCGGAATCGGATTCCTTTCACTGAAGGAGCTTGAGACAGTCCTTAATACGCTGCCGGTAGACATAACATTCATAGATGAGAAGGATACTGTAAAGTACTTCAACCTTGCCAAGGAAAGGATATTCCCGAGGACCAAGTCAGTAATCGGCCGTACAGTCCAGAACTGCCATCCGCCCCAGAGTGTTGCGACTGTAGAGAAGCTCCTGTCAGACTTCAAGGCAGGAAAGAAGGACCAGGAAAGCTTCTGGATAGACATGAAGGGTATGTTCGTGTTCATTACCTACTATGCAATAAGGGATGAGCATGGCAAATACATGGGAACACTTGAGGTGACTCAGAACGTGAAGAGCATAAGGGACCTGACCGGCGAGAAGAGACTGCTTTCTGAATAAAATAATGAATAACTTGGATACATATTGTTAATGCTTTACTCACATGAAATTTATGTTTTGGCTGTATCATAGTATCTACAGAAATACTTATACAGCTGAATGAATAAATGAGAGGTGAGCGCATGAAATCAGAAATCACAAAGCTTTTGAAATGGAGAAAAGGCGTAACCGAGGAAGAACCACTGAAAGACTACTGGAGAACCCTTACAGACATGATCACCAGCAATGAAGAGCAGGGATACGAGATCATGAAGGAAGCCACAGAAGATGAGGTTTACTATCTCAGCGAGATTTTCGAGGACATCTCAGG
>DIXH01000064.1 GCA_002428605.1 Clostridiaceae bacterium UBA6085 | reverse complement strand
TTAATAACATGCAGAAGTTCCTGTTCAGCAATTTGGTGGCCATATTATTCACATTTTTTTCACATGCGATTAATATTGACGCTATATTATAAATATAACGAAATTGAATTGGAGGTTCTTGACATGGAGGAACTTAAAAAGATGGCATTGGTCACTTTAGGTGCGGCATCGGTATCATTCGAGAAGCTCGACAAGACGATTCAGGAGCTTATCGAAAAGGGCAATCTTACCGTTAAGCAGGGCAAGGAGCTCAGGGAAGAGCTCATGAAGAAGGGAGAGGGGGCTAAGCCGGTCACGCACAAGGATGTCGAGGAGTTCATCGGCTCACTTGAGCTGGTATCAAGGGAGGAATTCGATGAGCTCAGGGAAAGGGTAAGGAAGCTGGAGGAAAGTTAGCAGGCACTGAAGGAGCGAGTCATGGGTGAAGCTGAAGACAGGAAAAGGAACAGGAGGTTTCGGGAAATAGTAAGGATCCTTGGAGCCTATGGATTCGGTCATGTCATCAACACGAAGTTCAGGGCTGAAAAGGTAAAGAAGGATCCGGAGAACCTGAGGCTGGTCTTTGAGGAGCTGGGGCCGACCTTTATTAAAATCGGCCAGATCCTATCCACAAGGCCTGATATCCTGCCCCCTGAATACATAAACGAGCTGTCAAAGCTTCAGGATTCAGCTCCCTCGTTTTCATTTGATACAGTCCGCGAAATCATTGAAGCAGATCTGGGAAAGGAAATTGATCAGCTCTTTTCTTCGATTGCGAAGGATCCTGTAGCCTGTGCCTCTGTAGCACAGGTGCACGATGCGGTGCTTGTTGACGGGACCCCGGTAATTGTAAAGGTCCAGCGTCCTGATATAGAGAACAAGCTGCTTGAGGACATGGATATTCTGATCGGTATAGTCAGGAAGGCCCCTGATACCCTTAAGGATGTCCTTCTTGATCCGGTGGAAGCTCTCGAGGAGATCAAGGAGACAACCAAAATCGAGCTTGATTTCAGGAATGAAGTGTCGTTCATGGAGAGATTCCTGCATGAAAACAGGGATATCCTGTGCATTAGCGTCCCGAAGCCCATAGACGGGATGTCCACGAAGCGTGTCTCCGTACAGGAACGCATAGAGGGTATCAAGATCAGCAGCAAGGACGAGCTTATCAAGGAAGGCTATGATCCGAACGAGATAGGCAGAAAGCTTATTTTATCCTTCCTCTACCAGGTCTTCAACAATGGTTTCTTCCATGGTGATCCTCATCCAGGCAATCTTATCATAAGCGGAAGGAAGATCTTCTATATTGATTTTGGAATCATGGGAGTACTCGACACACCATCTCGGAGGGCATTCAACGACCTGCTGAGGTCCCTGGCATCTGAGGACATAACACAGATAGTCAATCTGATACTTATCCTCGGTATACAGAAGGGACCTGTTGACAGGAACAGGCTGCATGACGATATCGAGAAGATTGTCCATAACTACGCACATTCAAGCCTGAGGAACTTCCAGGTCTCATACCTGTTCAAGGACCTTTTTGAAGCAGCCAGAAAAAACAACCTGAAGCTCCCGAGGGAGTTCACCATACTACTGAAATCTCTGCTGATACTTGAAGGTGTATTGTCAGACCTTTCTCCTGATATCAGCATCATGGAAATTGCAAGCGCATACATCAAGGACACGACTCACGAAAAGCCCCTTCCTGACATCAGCCTTGACCTGCTTATGCTCAAGGGCTCAAATTTCATTGTCGATTCGGCAGGCATCCCTTCACAGGTATCCACCATACTTGACAACTATATAAGCGGAAGAGGCAAGATCCGGGTTGACATCACCAACCTTGATGAAAAGTGGGTTGATTTCAACAAAATGGTGAACAGGATGGTTTTCGCCCTAATCACCGCCTCGATCATAATAGCTTCAGCTCTCATAATACGGGTTGGTGATGACTCTGCGGTCAGAGGCGTATCCATAGTGGGTATTTTGGGGTTTTTCCTTGCAGGCCTTCTTGGACTGTGGCTTCTTATCTCGATACTGAAATCAGGAAACATCTGATGTACAGAATGACATCAGATGTTTTTTTACTGGCCATCCGTTGATTTTCACCAGGAATTCCAATAGTATTATGCTATTGGAACAAAGGAGAGGTATCATGTATGAACAACGTGGAGCTTAAGAAAAAGGTTGCTGAAACCATGGACAATATAATAAACGCTAAGGGTTTTGCAGCACCTGTCGATGTGCTCATCGATATCGGAATCCTATCCCGAAAGGATTATGACGACTGGCGGTCCGGAAGGGTACCTTATCTTGAGCGTGTATGCCGGGCAAACCTCAGCAAGCTTTCACTTGTGATGCACGAAGTAAGGTCTTATTCGGCAAAGAACTCTCTTAAGCCTTCCTGGACCGCATATATGCATAAGGGGAAGCCACTCAGATTCAGCAAGTCCTCTGACGAGAAGATCGAGAGAAGCTATGCCACACACTATGTCCAGAAGAAATTGGCGGACCAGCCATGAAAGCTTTAAATGATGACTACTCCATCAGGGTCACGCTTCTGGCCAATTCAGGAATAATAGTTGTGTACAAAGACCATAAGCTCCTCATTGACGGAACTCCGGGAGAAATACACGGCTATTTCAGCGGACTTTCAGAGGAAGTCCTTCATGACCTCCTGGCGGGTAACAAACCTCTCTTCAGGGACATAAACATCCTTCTATATACCCATTGCCACCATGACCACTTCTCACCTGAAGTTACAGGAGCATTGGTTGAAGGGCACAGGGTAAATCATCTTATGATGCCTGACAAGGACAGCAAGCCATTTGTGAAATTGAGGGATTCAATAGCCCTAAGCAATACAGGCCTGTGGCTCCTGGACATCCCATTGGGAATAAGGGCAGGCTATGAGCCTGATGGTATCAGGATCCAGGCCTTCCGAACCAGGCACGCAGGAGAAATGTATAAGGATACTGAGCATTATTGTTTTCTTGTCCATCTGGGCAGTAAGGTGCTACTTATAACAGGAGATTCAGATTATGACCCTGAATACTTCAGGACCATGCTTGAAGACATACCGATATATGCCGTTTTCATCAATCCTCTGTTCCTGAACAGGCGTGAAGGTCGCACGGCGATAGTTGAATCCATCAGGCCGGAAAAAGTCATAGTATGCCATATACCCTTTGAAGGTACTCCAGGCACTAACCTCAGAAGGGTCGCAGCCAGGGATTCCGTTAAGCACAGGGACATGCTGCCTGAAATAATTCTGCTTCAGGATGAGCTTCAGGAGATAGTACTGTAGATATACCAAGGGCTCGCCATCTTAACAGATTGCGAGCCCTCATAATATTCACAGATCACCTGGACTGAACTTTAGACACCTGCGTATTTTGTCACCTGTATATGCTCTTTCCCACATCCTCCATGCCTAACTCGAGATATTTCTCAATTACCGGAACTGCCAGCTCCCTGTCAAATGAGCAGGCTTCATAGAACCTGTCCAGTGCTGTGTCAACATCTGCTGTCCTCCCCTTTGGCGGACCTCCTGATGCCGGTTCTGTCATGAACCGCTTCGGCAGCCTGTCATCCTTTCTCCTGAAACCGCGTTCGAAGTTCAAGGCTCTCTCAAGGGCAATAACCCTTTCTGCCGTCTTAAGAAGCTCAGCCTTATCGATCTCTTCCCCGGTAACCGCAGACAATATCTCAGAAAGAGTGGTAGCGGTCATTTCAGTGTTTATCACATTGAAGTCACATATCCCGGCAAGGTTCGTTACCACGAACATCTCCTTGACTGCCTTGAGCCAGGTCTTGTCCTCTGAATCGCTGAACGGGTCCTTCGGTTCAGTCACTCCGATATCCGCATAAAGATAACCGAATGCGTCAATGGTAGCCGAATATGGCCTCATGTGGCAGGCACCACGTTCACTTGTTCCAAAGGCTATTGTCATGGACGATGAGCCTCTAGGGTCTGTTGCGGATATCTCCATACCCTTGACTGCCATGACATAATCCATGGCGTTCCTGCCGATCCTTTGCGCGGCGGCATATGAGCCGTCTGCAAATACTTCTCCGCAGCCCTCCCTGAGTCCCATTTTCCTGATCATCTCGACCATTGCAGGCCCGTTTCCGAAATTCATCTCCAGCCCGTCTGTATCATCCTTAGTGATGATCCCCTTTTCGTACCATTCCATGATAGCGCTTATTGTAGCGCCTCCTGAAATGGTGTCGAATCCGTAGAGTGTCGTGTAGTATCCAGCCATGCATATGCTCTCATAGTCATCTACTCCGCACCTGGGTCCGAAGGCAGCAAGGCTCTCGTACTCCATCTCCCCAACTTCGACATCCCCCATGGTCACATACTTGTGGCAGCCAAGCTGGCAGGCATAGCATGCCCTTCGCTTCACATCATATTTGTCAGTATCATTCCACAGCATGTGAGGCAGGACATTCGCGATTTTTTCAAACTGGTTCTGCAGCATGTTCCTTGTCGGCAGCAATCCGAAGTCATTGGAGCCTCCGACCCATGCCGGCGTCCCATAACCATGGACAGGTCCCCAGGTATATGCTTCTTCACGAAGCTCCCT
>DIXH01000020.1 GCA_002428605.1 Clostridiaceae bacterium UBA6085 | reverse complement strand
GACAGAACCTCACGAATAATATAAATATATATATGAGTGAGGTGAAAGTCGAGCTGTCTACTCGACTTGTTATGGAACCGCTAGCTAGCAGAATCAGACCGAGAAGTCTCAAGGATGTACTCGGTCAGAAACACATCATCGGTGAAGGTCGTCTTCTGATCTCTATGATAGAGGGGAAGTCCCTCATGAACATGATATTCTATGGACCTCCTGGAACCGGAAAGACAACGGTCGCCAGGCTTCTTGCCGACCTTACGGAAATGAGGTTCATAAGCCTTAATGCATCGACTGATTCACTTAAGGATGTCAAGGCTGCCCTTGAAGAGCTTAATATGTTAACGGGATACAAGGGCATAGTCTTATATATAGATGAAATTCATATGTTCAACAAGCGAAATCAGCAAATACTCCTTGACTACATGGAAAAGGGCCGGATCGTGCTTATCGGAAGTACAACTGAGAATCCGCATTTTGCTGTGTTCAAGGCTTTAGTTTCGCGAGCTATCATAGTTGAATTCAAACCGCTTTCATTCAGGGATGTTCTGGATGGACTTGAGAGAGGGGTTGAATTCTACAAAGAAGAAGCTGGTAAGAACAGCATTGTCCTTGAAAAGGGCTGTCTGGAGTCCATGGCTTCAATGTCTGACGGGGACATGAGGAAGGCGCTGAACAACCTTGAACTTGTGCTCGTTTCAAAGGATAGGACGGGTGTTGAAGATATCAGTATCACTGTTGCTGATGTGGAGAGGGTGCTGCAGAGGAAGGTCATGAACTTTGATTCTGACGGGGATGTCCATTATGACCTGCTCTCAGCCTTCCAGAAGTCAATACGGGGAAGCGACCCGGATGCGGCACTTGCATATCTTGCAATGCTGATAAAAGGTGAGGATTTGATATCGATCATCAGGAGGCTTCTGGTCATATCTGCTGAGGATATCGGGCTTGCTTACCCGCAGGCGATCACAATAGTTAAGGCCTGTACTGATGCTGCTCTAGCCCTTGGCTTCCCTGAAGCGAGGATCCCATTGGCTCAGGCGGTTATACTTCTTGCTACGGCTCCAAAGTCAAATTCCGCAATAGTGGCTATTGATGCTGCTCTGGAAGCCCTGGACAAGAATGCCGTACTTGAACTGCCTCTATATCTTCGTGACGGACACTATGAAGGGGCTAAGGCTTTGGGAAGGATGCAGAAATATGTGTATCCCCACGGTCATCCGAATAATTATGTCAAACAGGAATATATGCCTGAAAGCCTGAAGGGGAAGAAGTTCTACAGGTATGGCGACAACAAGTCAGAGCAGGCTGCAAAAGTGTATTGGGACAAGGTCAAGGGCGAGGAGTAAAGTTGACAGAAACAGTCGGATTTAGTAGAATTCAAGATGAAGAATTAAGGGAGGTGTTCCCATGAAATTGTCAACAAAGGGGAAATACGGGGTAAAGGCCATGATGGACCTTGCCGTCCATAATGGAGTTACTCCAGTTTCCATAAAGAGCATATCCTCGAGACAGGGCATTTCAGAGTATTATCTGGAGCAGCTTTTCGCACCGCTAAGACGTGCCAAGCTCATCACAAGCATCAGGGGAGCACAGGGCGGATATGTGCTTGCTAAGGAACCCAAGGACATCACTGTTCTGGATATCATGAACATCCTTGAGGGACCTGTTGATATCTCAGACTGTCTGGAGGACGGCTGTTCAAACATGGATGTATGCGCCACAAGGGTGCTATGGAAGAAGATCAAGGATTCCATAGATACTGTCATGGCATCAGTGACGCTCCAGGATATGCTGGATGACTACGAAAACTTCAAGGGGACACCGATAAAAGAGGTGATGATCAAAAAATGACAAACCTTATTTATATGGACCACGCTGCTACAACCAAACTGGATAAAAGGGCATTTGAAGCAATGGTGCCGTTCCTTGTTGAGGACTATGGCAATCCGTCATCCATATATTCCATTTCAAGAAATCCTAAGGCTGCGATCAGGAAGTCAAGGGACACAATAGCAAGGATGATCAGTTCCAAAAGCCATGAAGTCTACTTTACCTCAGGCGGAACCGAGGCCAATAACTGGGCCATAAAGGGAATAGCCAGAGCGAACCAGTCAAAAGGCAGGCACATCATATCACAGAAGACAGAGCACCATGCAGTATTGAGCACTCTAGACAGCTTAGCAAAAGAGGGGTTTGAGATAACGCTTCTTAATGTTGACAAAGAAGGCTTTATCTCTCCAATGGAGCTGATGCAAAAGATAAGGACTGATACAGTGCTTGTGACCATCATGGCTGCAAACAATGAAATAGGGACGCTTCAGCCAATAGGTGAAATAGGCAGGATCTGCCGTGAAAAGGGTGTATATTTCCATACTGATGCAGTCCAGGCTGTCGGCGCGATAAACCTGGATGTGGAAGGTATGTGCATCGATGCGCTATCAATGTCTGCCCATAAATTCTATGGGCCTAAAGGCACAGGGGCACTTTATGTCAAAGGTGGCATATTGATTGATAACCTCCTTGACGGAGGATCCCAGGAAAAGGGCAGGAGAGCTGGAACTGAGAACGTGGCAGGAATAGCAGGAATGGCTAAGGCGATTGAGATTGCTGTGGAACTTGGCGATGAGGAAAACCTCAGGATAGCCAGGCTTCGTGACAAGCTGACAGACGGGCTGCTCCAGATACCTTTCACTAAACTGAACGGGCCATCAGGAGCAATGAGGCTTCCGAATAATGTGAATGTCTCATTTGATGGAATTGAAGGAGAAGAACTTCTCGTTTCACTCGATATTGCAGGTCTGTTGGCGTCATCAGGCAGCGCATGCACTTCAGGAGCCCTTGACCCATCCCATGTACTTATGGCTATTGGAAACGACAAGGAGCTTTCAAGAGGGAGCCTCAGGCTGACACTAGGCAGAGAGAATACTGAGGAAGATGTGGATATGGCGATAAAGACCATAGACGCCACTATAACAAGGCAGAGAGCCTTGAGAAACGGCAGAAACAAGTGACAAGGGATACAGGTGATTTTGATTTATGAACAACAAGGTAGTGCTTGGAATGAGCGGAGGAGTAGACTCCTCCGTTGCTGCGTATCTCCTAAAGGAACAGGGCTATGAGGTCATCGGCGTGACCATGCAGGTCTGGCAGGATGACGAAGGCTTCAAGGAAAGGGAAGGCGGATGCTGTTCGTTGTCTGCAGTTGATGACGCCAGGATGGTTGCCGATACTTTAGGGATTCCCTTCTATGTGATGAACTTCAAGGAGGTATTCAAGGAAAAGGTAATAGACTATTTCATTGATGAGTACCTTGATGGCAAGACACCCAATCCATGCGTGGCATGCAACAGGCACATCAAGTTCGAGGAGCTGCTTGAGAGGGCTGAAGCTCTCGGAGCATCATATGTAGCGACAGGGCACTATGCGAAGATCTACGAGAAGGATGGACGTATGGTCCTGGAGAAGGCAGATGATGACACGAAGGACCAGACATATGCCCTATACAACCTTACCCAGGAGCAGTTAAAGAAGACACTAATGCCATGCGGTGAGTATACAAAGAAGAGGATAAGGGAGATAGCGAAAGAGATGGACCTGGGGGTCCATTCCAAGCGTGATTCACAGGAGATCTGCTTTATAGACGATAATGACCATGGCAGGTATATCTATGAAAAAAAGCCTGAAGCAAGGATCGAAGGCGATTTTGTGGACAGGAGCGGTAAGGTCCTTGGAAAGCACAAGGGAATTGCATACTATACCATAGGACAGAGGAAGGGATTGGGATTGTCCCTTGGAAGGCCGGTATTCGTATCCGGCATAGACAAGGATAAGAACCAGGTGATACTTGGAAATGAAGATGACCTTTTTAAGGATACCCTGATCGCTTCAGACCTTAACTTCATCTCAATAGACAGGCTCATCGAACCAAGGGTTGTCAAGGCAAAGATCAGATACTCTGCGAAGCCGGCAGAATGTACTATTTTTCCTGAAGGTGATAACGTAAGGGTCGTCTTCAAGGAGAAGCAGAGAGCGATAACACTTGGACAATCTGTTGTGTTCTACGAGGATAATCTGGTACTTGGCGGCGGTACGATAATAAAAGTGATATAGAGAATCAATGAAGGTGCTGTTGCAAATCTAGAAA
>DIXH01000035.1 GCA_002428605.1 Clostridiaceae bacterium UBA6085 | reverse complement strand
GACTTTAGTCATGAGTGGTTCAAACTTGGAGCGCGATGGCTTAATATTCAGATATCCGGGTAATAAGAAGGCTGTAGTAATGGGAGGTGAAGAGATGATAAGGATAGCAATAGTAGATGATGAGGCTGAAGTAAGGGATATTCTCAAGAGCTTCATAGCGGAGTATTCCAGGACGAGCGGTGAAAGGTTTGAGGTCACCACCTTCTCCGACGGGTCTGAAATTGTTGAAGGCTACAAGCCTGAATATGACATCATATTCCTTGACATACAGATGCCCAAAATGGACGGGATGACAGCAGCTGAAAAGATAAGGTCAATTGATGAGGATGTCATCATGATCTTCATCACCAACATGGCGAACTATGCGATAAAGGGGTATTCGGTCAACGCGCTGGACTTCGTCATAAAGCCCGTGCTCCCGTTTGCATTCTCGCAGCAGCTGGCAAAGGCTATCAGTCAGATGAAAAAGAAGAAGGACAGCTTCCTCGTGGTGCAGCATTCAGGGGGAATAGTAAAGCTCGACCTGGCAAAGGTTACCTATTTCGAGAGTATGGGGCACAGGATCACAGTACATACTTTAGATGAGGAATACACCTTCAATGATTCCCTGAAGAACATGGAGCAGAAGCTCCCCTCCTCCTCATTCACCCGCTGCAACAACTGCTATCTTGTCAATCTCGCCCATGTGGAGAGTGTAAACCAGGACATAGCGACAGTGGGCGGACACAAGCTCAAGATAAGCAGGCCGCGCAAGGCTGATTTCATGAACGCACTTGCTGATTATATCGGAGGTGTGCAGAGGTGAGCTATCTTCAGTTTTCTGAGATTCCGAGGCTCTATACGGCACTGGCTGAATTCGCGGCATGTGCCGTATTCATTCTGGTCCTGAGGCGCAGGATACGCGGGCTAAGGTTCGCAGGAGCCTTTGCAGCCTTCGGCATTATCCAGTTTGCCATACAGTACGTTGCAGGCTTACTTCCGATAGCCTTCTGGGTCCCGAGCATGATGGTTGCGGTCGCTTCCATGCTCGCATTCATCTACGTATGCAGCGACATACCCTTGCTTGACGCCGGCTACGCTACATCTGTAGCCTTCATAGCAGCTGAGTTCATCGCAGCGTTCGAATCACAGGTTTATTTCTACTTCGTGCTGCTTACTAAGCATGATTCGATGTCAGCATCAGTTCTGATCATGGCAGGAGTATATTCGGTTCTTTTCGTACTCCTTTACCTTGTTGTGAAGAGGCAGGTTCCAGGAAACGGAAGGCTCGACGTCAACAGGAAGGAGCTCGTGAGCGTCGTACTCATTACACTTGCTTCATTTACGATCAGCAACATAAACTTCGCTTTCAAGGATGCTGAGATCTTCACGACTGTGGGAGCCGGGATATTCTACATAAGGACGCTTGTTGATTTCAGCGGACTTACCATGATCTATGCCCAGCAGGAGCAGCGCAAGGAAATGAGGATGAAGTTCGAGCTGGAGGCAATAAACAACGTGCTTTACAGGCAGTATGAGCAGTACCAGACTTCCAAGGAGACAACTGAGCTGATTAACAGGAAGTACCATGACCTGAAGCATCAGATAGCTATTATCAGGGCAGAAACCGATGTTGCCAAGAAGGAATCCTACCTTGCCGAAATGGACAGGGCGATAAGCATGTACGAATCTGACATAAAGACAGGTAACTCAGTGCTTGATACCGTTCTTACAGGAAAGAGCATATATTGCCGGGAGAAGGGCATAAACCTTACCTGCGTAGCAGACGGAAGTCTCCTGAACTTCATGGATGTCATGGACATATGCACCATATTCGGGAATGCCTTTGACAATGCGATCGAGGGTGTGGAAAAGCTCGAAGACAAGGACAAGCACCTGATAAGGGTTGCTGTATTTTCAAAGAACGATTTCCTTATGGTGAGATTTGAAAACTACTTTGACGACAACATAGATTTCGAGGATGGACTGCCGACCACAACCAAGGCAGACAGCGATTATCACGGGTACGGGATAAAAAGCATAATAAGCACTGTCAGCAAATACGGCGGCAATGTTACAATAAATACGAGCGACAACTGGTTCATCCTGAGGATGCTTATACCTTTGCCAGATGGAGGCGGAAGGCATGAGGACCTTCATGGAGATTCCTGAACAGAAGCTCCATGTGATAATAATGTATTCATAGCAGAATCTGTTTTTTATTAAGACACAAATTTTTATAGTTGAGGTATTTTTCATGAAACTATTGTCCATAGCCGTTCCCTGCTACAACTCACAGGAATATATGAGGAACTGCATCGAATCCCTTCTTCCAGTAGGAGAGCTCGTCGAGATACTGATAATTGATGACGGGTCTTCAGATGACACTGGCTTGATAGCTGATGAGTATGCAGAAAGGTTCCCAACAATTGTAAGGGCGATCCATCAAAAGAATGCCGGACATGGCGGAGCTGTGAATACCGGTATTAAAAATGCAGTCGGAAGATATTTCAAGGTTGTCGACAGCGATGACTGGGTTGACCTGGACTCGTATAAGCGCATACTTGGAACTATAAGCAGGATGGTTGAACAAGGGTCTGATGTTGACCTTTTCGTCAGCAATTTTGTTTATGAAAAGCAGGGAAACATAGTGAACATGGCAATGAGGTACAGGAATGCCTTGCCGGAGGATAGGATAATCACCTGGGATGACGTGAAGAGATTCAGGAAGGGACAGTACATACTGATGCATTCCGTCATATTCAGGATGGATGTGCTGAAGGAATCAGGGCTTGTATTGCCGGAGCATACCTTCTATGTGGACAACCTTTTCGTATATGTTCCTATGCAGAATGTGAAGACCCTATACTACATGGATGTCGATTTCTACCGCTATTTCATTGGCCGTGCTGACCAGTCGGTTAATGAAGCTGTGATGATAAGAAGGATCGACCAGCAGATAAAGGTCAACAGGCTCATGTTCGAGCAGGTGGACCTCGACAGGGTGACTAATGTTAGGCAGAAAAGATACATGCTCAATTATCTTGAGATAGTGACGATAGTTACTTCGATAATGCTGATAAGGTCTGGGACAGCTGAGAACCTCAGGAAGAAGCGGGATCTCTGGCAGTTCATAAAGACCAGGAACAGCAGGATATACAGCCATTTCAGAAGGGGATTCCTGGGTGCTACAGTTAACCTTCCGGGAAGGTTCGGGAGGATCGTGTCGATTGCAGTCTACAAGGTATCGCGAAAGGTTGTGGGGTTCAACTGATGTATGATTATCTTATTGTAGGGGCCGGGCTTTACGGCAGCATCTTCGCCCATGAGATGAAGAAAGCCGGGAAGAAGTGCCTTGTGATTGATAAAAGAGGCCATATCGGAGGAAACATATATACAAGGGAAGCTGAAGGCATAAATGTCCACGAATACGGGGCACATATATTCCATACAGACAACAAGGCTGTGTGGGAGTATATGAACAGTTTTGCGGACTTCAACCGCTTCACAAACGAACCGATAGCAGTATACAAAGATGAGATATTCAACCTTCCATTCAACATGAATACCTTCCACCAGATATGGGGCATTAGGACACCTGAGGAAGCAAGACAGATAATAGATCAGCAGGTTGAAGCTGAGAGGATAAATGAACCAAAAAACCTTGAGGAGCAGGCTTTAAGCCTTGTAGGCCGTGACATCTACGAGAAGCTTATAAAGGGCTACACGGAGAAGCAGTGGGGAAAGAAGGCGACTGAGCTCCCATCATTCATCATCAAAAGGCTTCCCATGAGGTTCATATACAGCAACAATTACTTCAATGACAGATACCAGGGCATACCTATCGGAGGCTATACAAGGATTGCTGAAAAGCTACTTGAAGGTACGGAGGTAATTTTAAATGCTGACTTTTTCAAGGACAGGGAGCAATATTTCAAATCGGCAAAGAAGATAGTCTTTACAGGCATGATAGATGAGTACTTCAACTATGAACATGGAGAGCTTGAATACAGGAGCCTGAGGTTTGAGCATGAAGTGCTTGATACAGACAATTACCAGGGAAGCGCAGTAGTGAATTACACAGAGTATGAGATTCCTTACACAAGGATAATTGAACACAAGCACTTCGAATTCGGAACACAGCCAAAGACAGTAGTTACCAGGGAGTACCCTGAAAAATGGGAAAAAGGATGTGAACCGTACTATCCGGTTAATGATGCCAGGAACAGCGAAATATTCGAGAAATACAGGCAGATGGCTGATAATGAAAAGGGTGTTATATTTGCCGGGAGGCTTGGCGAATACAGATATTACGATATGCACCATGTAGTACAGAGGGCACTGGAAATGGCAGCATTGGAGAAAGAAGCATAAACTGTAAGTTGAATATCGAACATAAAGGATCGTCTGTCGTCTGGCAGGCGATTTTCTCATTCGGTGTAATGGAAGGCTTGAGATCTTCGAGCGGATATTCGACCGGAAAAAACCGGACGAATTATGGAA
>DIXH01000104.1 GCA_002428605.1 Clostridiaceae bacterium UBA6085 | reverse complement strand
GGACCTGACAGCATCCTTGGTTTCATAACAGGACCTGCTAACGGGTCGAAGGCAATGTTCGGAGGAAGATACACTTTGGTTTGCAAATCCCCTGTCACAGGAGGATGGAATGATGCGAATTCAGGCGGATACTTCGGACCTGAGCTTAAAAAGGCCGGCTTTGATGCAGTGTTCATAAAGGGAATATCTCCTACACCAGTTTACCTGTATGTCAATGAAGGTAAAGCAGAACTTAAGGACGCTTCGGCACTATGGGGAATGGATGCTAAGGAGACCTGGGAAGCTCTTAAGGAAGCTACAGGACAGCCAAAGGCCAGGGTAGTTGCCATAGGTCCATCAGGCGAAAAGATGGCATACATCTCCTGTCCGATAAATGACGGTCACAGGGCACCTGGAAGAGGCGGCGGCGGTGCGGTCATGGGATCCAAGAAGCTCAAGGCGATAGTAGCTTATGGAACCAAGGAAACACCGGTGTTCTCACCAGAAAAGGTTAATGCCATCAACAGGAAGATCACAGCTGCCCTTAAGGAAAGTCCTGCTGCACAAGGTTTCGGAGAATATGGAACAGGAGTAGGCACCGGAGCTTCGGCACTTAACGGAGATTCCCCTGTAAAGAACTGGGGCGGAGTCGGTATAGTGGATTTTGGAGAAGAGGCTGCAGGTAAGGTTGCAACACCTACCTATGACAAGACCTACAAGACAAAGAAGTATGCATGCGCAAACTGCCCTATGGGCTGTGGAGCAGAGTACGAGGTCAATGACGGTAGATGGCCTCTTGGCCCAACCGAGAGACCTGAATATGAGACCCTTGCCGCATTCGGATCGACACTCCTGAACTCGGAGATGGATTCGATACTCAAGTGCAATGAGATCTGCAACAGGTACGGACTTGATTCCATATCAGCCGGAATGACCGTAGCCTGGGCTATGGAATGCTACAATGAGGGAGTCCTCTCAAAGGAAGAGCTTGACGGCATCGACCTCAAGTGGGGAGATGGAGCGGCAATCGTAGCTATTACCCAGAAGATAGCGGACTGTGAAGGTGTTGGAGCGGTACTTGCAAATGGATCAGCATTCGCAGCAAAGCACTTCGGAAAGGGCGCCGAGTATCTTCAGACAGCATCAGGAATAGAGCTTCCGATGCATGATCCTAAGCTTGCTCCTGGCTTCGCAAGGACCTATAAGTTCGACCCGACTCCGGGAAGGCACGTCAAGGGCGGTCTTGGACTCGCTCAGGCTGGAGGAGCTCCTCTTGGAGACAAGTATGATTACAGGTCAACAGGTTTCCTCGATGTTACGCTTACTACCGGACAGGAGATCAACAACGCAGGCGGCTTCTGCCTGTTCATGATGTTCTCGGGTGTACAGGGAGCGGAAGCTGAGTATCTCGAGGCTATTACCGGAAATTCATTCAAGTCACAGGACCAGATGGCTACAGGCTTAAGGATCCTTGACCTCAGACACAGCTTCAACCTCAGGGAGGGCAAGAGACTTTCTGACATGACCATAACTGACAGGGCAGTAGGAAAGCCGCCACAGACGGCAGGCCCACTTGCAGGAGTGGACATAGATGTTGACAGGCTCTCAGCAAACTTCTTCGCATTTGCCGGATGGGATCCGGTTACCGGAATCCCAAGCAAGAGAAGCTACGAGAACCTCGGTCTGGACTTTGTAGCTAAGGATTTCTACTAGAAAACTCCGGGCCGCCCAACTAAACACTGGGCGGCCCAAATATTAATGTAAAAACCAAGCAGCAAAGGTGGGATACATATTGAAGAAACTGCTTATAACTGGCGGTGCCGGAAGCATGGGCAAGGAGCTTTCCATAGCTCTTTCAAAGAAGGGCTTCAAGGTATACGCTTATGACATACCCAATGCCAACTACGATGGCCTGGATGAATATGGAATTGAGGGAATTAAGGGAGATATCACAGACCCTTCATCAATTGGCGAAGCGGTCAAGGGAATGGACATGGTTGTCCATCTGGCAGCGCTCCTCCCTCCAGTAAGTGAAAGGAATCGCGACAAGACCTTTGCAGTAAACGTAAAGGGAACCTCAAACCTTGTAGACGCGATCAAGGCCGACGGAAGCAAGGCCAGGCTCATATTCTCTTCCACCGTCGCCTCATATGGTGACAGCACTATGGATGAACCTCCGGTCAGGCCGACAACAATCCAAAAGCCCAACACATTCTACAGCGAATCGAAGGTCGCAGCAGAAAAATACGTGTTTGATTCCGGCATAACCTATACTATACTAAGAGTAGCGGGGGTTGTGCTTGCAGCCCTTATGGATCCCCCATCGTGGCCGTTCGTGGCGGACCAGAGGGTGGAATTCGTTTATCGAGGCGATGTTGTCAGTGCGCTGATAGGTGCAGTTGAGAACGAAGCGTCCGCCAACAAGGTTCTTATAGTTTCCGGCGGAAAGACATGGCAGATGATAGGCAGCGAATTTGTAGAGAAGTTCCTTGCAGTCCTTGATGTTCCTGCTGAGGATGCAGAATATCCAGAGAAGCCGATCTACGGCGACTGGTATGATACGGAGGAATCGCAGAGGCTCCTGTCCTTCCAGAACACCCCGTTCCCGAAATTCATTGAACTTCTTCAGAAGGCAGTCGATGATGCAATAAACGGAATGTAAAGATACGGAGATGATGATATGCGCATTGAGATGAAGTACATAGGGGTACCTTTGGCCGGGATGACCAATATCAGAAGGACTGTCATCCTTCCTGAAGGCTCTGCCATTGATGCGCTGATTCAGAGCCTAATCGACGAATCACCCGGAACCAGCAGGGATAACTTCAAGAGTGTCACCTATATGGTCAACAAGAAGAATGCAGGGATCGGTACGATACTCCATGACGGAGACGAGGTCTTCCTGCTTGGCATACTTGGTGGCGGCTAATATCCCAGATAATGATTCATCAAATCTAAAGCTCCATAATAAGACAACCGGCTTCATCACACTAGATGGAGCCGGTTGTCTTTATTTTCTTACTTGAAGTCTTCAGTCAACTCTTCATGCCTTATAAATTGTCTCATATAGGTATATGATACATGAATCGTTCCGTCTGCTGCCTGTTTGATTGAAGGATATGAGAACTCGGGTTCTCCTTCAATACCTTCCTTAGTGATGACGGTCCTGACTCTTTCCCATGTCAGTCCCCCATCGACAGACCTTGCTATGACAAGAGGATTTCTTCTGACTCCCCACACTGAGCTTGGTTCATCAGTGGCATCGAGTTCGATCTTGTCCATGTCCTTCTTGTCGAACCATGGTGGCCTGTTAACTTTAGGTGGCGCCATGTGCTTGTTGACATCATTGAATATCAGCACAAGGCTGTCATCCTTCAATTTTGTGCATTGTATCGATGAGTTGTTGTTAGGAAGGTCCAATGGGTATGGGATCTTCCAGGTCTTCCCCCCATCCTCCGATACTGTTGAATAGATGAAGTCCGCCCTTCTGTTTCTGAAGAAACCAACAAGCTTCCTGTCCTTTGTCTCCACCAGGGACATGTGTACCAGACCGGCGCTTCCGTCGATAACCGTCTCGCTCCATGTTAGGCCCATGTCGCTTGAACGCTTGACTACGCTATAGTCTTCGCCCAGGAATCCCGATTTGGACTTCAGGCAGTAATACGCCGGGAGTAGAATATCGCCATTCTCCAGAACAACCGGAGGGTTCCTTACAAATATGCCGGCTTCGCTGAACAGATTCCTGATCTCGCTCCAGGTCTGACCATAGTCTTCAGACTTCCTCCATCTGACCACTGCAGTATCCTGATGGATTCCAATCTGAGCTGTGTAAATCAGCCATATGATACCTGGTGCTATTTCAAAGAGTATCGGATTTTGCTCCGAGCGCTCTGTGTCATCAGAAAGTATCACTGGTTTCTCCCAATCTTCTGCCCCGCTTGCAAGTCTTGCAAGGTGTATTGAAATGTCGGCTTTTCCCTCGCAGGATCCCCCGAACCAAGTGCACAGTACATCACCATTGCTGAGAAGCAACAGGTTGGATGCGTGGTTGTGCGGATATAGTGTTGGGATGTTTCTGCTCTTCATGCAAATACTCCTCTATTACTTGATAATCTGCCGTTCCTTATTTGGCCTTCAGCCCCTACTTTTGAACTACAGGCATTTTAAGGACGATTTTTTCAAACTTATGGCTATTGGAGGTGTGCCTTATCGCCTTATGCGCATCATGAGGAAAAGCGACATAGAACATTCCTTCGGAAACATATAGGCTATGCTTCTCGGAAGCCTCATAATATGCGGCATCCTTGACCTCATCGTAAGAAGTCTTTTCAGTCGAATCACCCAGCTCTGCCCATGCGATCTCTTCGTCGCCTGCAACCACAATCTGGATATCTATGAATTTTCTGTGTGCTTCAAACAGGCCTTCGGCCATAGGTTTCGATTCGCCCTTCTGGACCATGAAGAATCCGCCATCAAACTCGTAGCGGCCTGTCTCCATCTTGCCCATCTGGTCCTTTATCGCTTCCAGACCCCTGTCCAGGTTAGGTATCATGCTTTTGTAAAGATCAATGTTCTTAAGTTTATCTACAATCATATTTTGTCTCCGCCTACGCTGCAGCCTGGACTTTAGGTCGCTTCTTGAATTGAAGGTAGAAGTATGCGAGAAGCGCTGCTCCGATTGCACTTCCGACGATCGTGATTGTTGTGTGAGGAACGATGATCATAATTGAAACTACACATAGCAGAGCTCTTATAAACTTGTTTTCAAACGGTACGAACAGATACCCTGTCAGTCCTGCTGCAAGGAATATTATTCCATATGCAAGAACTGCTGCCGCAATGGCTGTATCAACAAATGTTCCTGATACAAGGAGAAGCTCCGGCTGGAATACGAATACGAAAGGCACCAGGAACGAAACAAATGCATATCCAAAGGCTGTCCATCCTGTTTTCCATGAGCTTGCACCTGCAATGCCTGCAGCGGTAAATGATGCGAGGCATACCGGAGGTGTTATCTGAGCAATAACTCCGAAGTAGAATATGAACATGTTGGCAGGAAGTGCACCGATTCCAAGGTTGATGAGTGTCGAACTGAACAGTATGTTGGCTATAAGATATGCAGCAACTGTCGGCAGTGCCATTCCAAGAAGGAGGCATCCAGCCATTGCAAAGATAAGTGCTAAAGCTACGCTGGAATCACCAGTCTGTGCGATTATCTTCGTAAGCTTGTTTGCAACACCGGACTGAACCACTATACCTATCATTATTCCACACGCTGCGGTTGGAATTACTATTCCTGCAGCCTGCTTGACTCCATCGAGAGTCGCATTGATAAGCTGTTTAGCATTCATCCTTGTCTTCTTGCTGACAAAGCTTACAGCAATCGACAGTGCAGTTGCGACGATAGCCGCCCTTGTAAGAGAACCACCGGTTACTATGATGAAAACAAGTACGATAATAGGAATTAGCTGATATAGTCTTGGAACTATCGGATCAGATTCATACTTTACTTCTTCACCGAGATTTACCATTGATTTTCGCTTTGCTATGAAGTGTACAAGAAGGAATACAGAACCGTAGTATGCGAGTGCGGGAATTAATGCAGATGTAGCAATCTTCAGGTAGCTGACACCGATCATCTCGGCCATGATGAAGGCTCCGACTCCCATGATTGGAGGCATTATCTGTCCACCTGTTGATGCTACGGCTTCAACCGCAGCAGCCTGATGAGGCTCATATCCAGATTTCTTCATGAGGGGGATTGTCAGTACGCCTGTTGTTGTAACATTAGCTACAGCGCTTCCTGAGATCATTCCCATAAGTCCGCTGGATATTACCGAAGCTTTCGCAGGTCCTCCAACGGTCTTGTCGCTGAGCTTCATTCCAAGGTCAATCAGTACCTGTCCGCCGCCGCATACGGAGAAGAAGGCTCCAAACAGAAGGAAGTAGAACAAAGTGTTAAGGGATGCTGTTAGAGGTGAACCCAGTATACCATTGACATCCATTACCATTACTTCAGCGAATCCCTGCCAGGACATTCCTCTGAACTTGAATATTCCAGGAATCTTCTGTCCGATGAACGCATAAGCTATGAAGAATGCTATAAAGCCAAACAGCGCCATTCCCATGGTACGTCTCACAGCTTCCATTACCACAAACACCATCATGTAACCGGCTAGAAGGTCAGGCGTTCTCATTGTATCGACATTATAGATTCGATTCTGGAGATACGACAGATTAGCAGTGAAGTAGTATGCGATATATGCAATCATTGCAAACAAAAGCGCATCATAGATCCATGACAGTGCAATGGCCCATTTCTTCTTCTTTCCAGTAGCCATGGGTTTGAACAGGAACGTTGCGAGCAATCCAAAACAAAGATGATAGGGAACCTGCAGCCATCTGTCCATAGGCCTTACTAACGCCAGATACATCTGGAATCCTATAAAGCAAATTGAAACTATAATCAGCGCAATATATCTTGTCTTTGACATTTTCGCTTTCTCAACAAGGCCATCGTCCGTGTTGATGAGTACTTCAACTTTATCTGCCATTAATATTTCCTCCTATTATATCTTTATTGGAGACCGCACCATACGGTCTCCAATATTGATATTCCCCTTTGATTATTTCATGTAACCAGCTTCTTTGAAGTATCTTTCAGCGCCTGGATGAAGCTTAACTCCACCTATCTTCTCTGATTCCCATGCAGTTTCAGGGTTGAATGGCTCAAGTGATGCGAATACCTTTACAAGGTAGTCCCTGTTCTCGCAAAGTATCTTTGTCATCTGGTATACTACTTCCTCGTCAAGATCTTCTCTTACGAACAGGCAGTCAGGTGTTCCAGCGTTGATTATTTCCTCAGTCTGGCCCTTCCATGAGTTCGGTGCTATCGTAACTCTCTGGAATCCCTTTTCCTTTACGAAGTACTCGATCGTAGCATCTTCCCACTGAAGGAACTGTACGTCTACAGACATTGCAACTTCCTGCATTGTGGATGAGTTTACAGAAGTGTGGTCAAGCATGAAATCAAGCTTTCCGTCCTTTACCATTGCTGCAAGGTCAGAACCTCCGCCTCTAACGATGTCTCCGCCCCATGACTTTATGTCAGCTTCTGTGACTCCGAGGAAATCAAGCAGTATCATGACAACTTCATTATCCATTGATCCTATCGGGCTGCAGCCTATCCTTATAGGAAGCTTCTGCCTTATTGCCTCTTCGATTGTATCTACCTTGTACTTGTCGATGAATGCCTTAGTGAGGAAGTTGACAGCTGAAACAGCTGAAAGCTCTCCAACCATCGCAAGGTATCCATCCGTAGGAGCCTTTCCAAGAGTACCAGTTTCCATAGCCCATCTTGCAGGTGCTCCGTTTATGAATGCCATGTCGGCCTTTCCGCCTTCAAACAGGTAAGGAGCTCCCATTCCACCAGGGGATATCGGCTGTACGTCAACTGTTCCTATTCCGTTGTCTTCCCAAAGCTTTCCGAACTCTGCTGAGATGTTGTAGTTGCTTGTTCCAACTTCAAAGGTAGCAAAAAGAACGTTTGCATCAAGGTCAAGCTTTGGAGCTGTTGTAGGCGCTCCAGGAACTGTTGGTGCCTGAGTCGGATCAGGTGTCTTCTCACCGCACGCTGCCATACCGATTGTCATCATCATTGCCAGACCAAGACCAAGAACTTTTTTCCTTACACTTAACATAATTTCCCTCCAATTAGTTAATTTTTTTACTGTTAGCCAAAAGAATACTATACTCGATTGCATTCCTTAAACTGAGCTCGCTTGCCGTACCCTTACCTGCCTGATCGAATGCCGTACCATGATCAACAGAAACCCTGATGATTGGCAGACCTAAAGTGATATTTACACCTGACACCGCATCCCACTTCTGTTCCTTCTGGTTATATACAAACCCCAGGACCTTCAGCGGAATATGACCCTGATCATGATACATGGCTACTACTATGTCGTACATTCCCCCTTTTGCTTTAGAGAAAATCGTATCCGGCGGTATTGGGCCTTCAACAATAATGCCTTCTTCTCTTGCCTCATTGATAGCCGGGATGATCTCAAGTATTTCTTCATCCCCGAAAAGTCCGTTCTCCCCGCTGTGAGGATTAAGTCCTGCTACGCCTACCTTGGGATTCTCTATACCGAGTGCCCTGCAGGCAGTGTATGCAATCCTTATGACTTCCAATACTCTTTCCTTCTTTACCAGGTCACATGCTTTCCTAAGGGATACATGTGTTGATACATGCACGACCCTTAGGTTCTCATGCGCAAGCATCATTGAGTATTTCGATGTTTTAGTCAGGTCCGCATATATTTCGGTATGTCCGGAATAATGATGACCGGCTAGATTTATCGCTTCCTTATTAAGTGCGTTAGTGACTGTCGCATCCACTTCACCGGCAAGAGCAAGCTCTATTACCGTCTTTACATACTGGAACGCTGCCTCACCTGAAATTACAGAAACAGTGCCCCTCTCGAAGTTGCTCATGTCAACAAGCTTCATGTCATAGACATCTATAGTCCCGTAATCGAATTTTGCATCTGATATCTTGTTGATTGAATTGATCTTTATCTCCGGCTTACCCACGATCTTCACTGCTTCTGCCATAACATCCGCATCGCCTATGACGACAGGGCTGCACATCTCATACAGTGACTTGTCTGCAAATGCCCTTACTGTGATTTCAGGACCTATACTGGCAGGATCACCCATTGTGATGCCGATTTTCAGCTTTTCGCTCATCTCTCAACTCCTACCACATATTCTTTTCTTTGTTCTCATCCAGGACCTTCTGTACTGCAGCTACGCCTTCTGCAGATACCTGGTTAAAGGGTGCTCTGCACAGTCCGACCTCATAGCCTAAGAGCTGAACAGCCTTTTTGACTATTGTGTTTGGATTTCCAAACTTGAAGCAGTTCCTGAAGCTTCTCAGGCTGTCCTGAGCCTCACGGGCCTTCTCCATATTTCCCGCGATGAAGTTTTCATATATTGCGACCATGGTCTTTGGATATACGTTTGCACACCCGGCTATGCCACCAGCTCCACCAGCAAGCAGGTTCCAGAGTATAAGAGAATCATTTCCGGCAAGCACTGCGAAGTCCTTCCTGTCCCTGGTTTCTTCTATGTACTGCAGAAGGTTGTCAAAGTTTCCGCTGCTGTCCTTAACTCCTATGATATTGGGAATCTGGCTGAGCTTCCTGACTGTAGCAGGTGCTATTGAATTACCTGTCCTTGCCGGGATGTTATAAAGCACGATAGGCATGTCAACCGCTTCAGCTACCGCTTTGTAATGCTCATAGATCTCATTCTGTGATGCCAGCGCGAATGAAGGAGTTATTATTGAAAGGATGTCAGCTCCAGCTTCTTTGGCAACAAGTGACTGCCTTATGGTGTCCTTAGTGCCGATGCAGCCTGTTCCGGCATAAACAGGCACACGTCCGTTTACTTCCTCTACAACAATCTCAAGTACTCTCTTCTTCTCAGCTTCGCTAAGTATGTAGCCTTCACCATTCGTTCCGAAAGGGAATATTCCATGAACACCTGCTTCAAGCTGTCTCTGTATCTGATTCCTTAGTTCAGCCTCATTGACTGACTCGTCATCGTTCATTGGAGTTATTATCGCCGGAATTATACCTTTTATTTCTACCATCTCTTCTGCGCTCCTTACAGTACTTCCAGATACAACGCTCTGGCATCTTCGTGAGTGACATGTCTCATGTTGTTTACGAGCAGTCTCTGGACTTCCATACCTGATTCAACAAGTATGTCCAGGTCCGATTCCGGAACATTGTAATCCTTGAGGTTTGTGGGGATGTCCAGGTTCACAAGGATCTCCTGAAGCCTGTTAAGCATCCATTTGGATTTCTCTTCTACTGACAAAGAAGGATTTGAACGGCTTACACGGTCGTATGCCTTTGCAAACAGTTCCCTGCACATAGGCTCGTTGAACCGCATTACCGGCATGAGCATTATTGCGTTCGATACGCCATGGGGTACATGGTACTTTCCTCCCAGCGGATATGAAAGTGCATGGACCGCTGTGGTTCCTGAGGTTGCTATCGCTACGCCTGCATAGAAGGATGCGATCATCATCGAGTTCTTCGCTTCCATGGCATCCGGATTGTTTACCGCTTCCTCGATATTGTTCATGATAAGGTCCAGCGCTTCAAGTGCGAACATGTTGCTGAACGGATTAGCTTTGTTGGATGTATAGCATTCTATTGCATGTGACAGTGCGTCAATTTCGGTAGCTGCCGCAATTTTCCTTGGAAGCTTCTTGATCATCACAGCATCCAGTATCACATAGTCAGATATCATCTCATCGTTTACTATTCCGACCTTCATCTGCTTTTCCGGAACAAGCACTATGCTGTTCGGTGTGGCTTCAGAGCCAGTTCCTGCTGTCGTAGGTATCATGAGCGTCTTGATATTCTTAACAGCCTTGGATGGATCAGCGAGCAGGTCTCTCACAGTATAGTCATTTGTAAACAGAACCGATGCAAGCTTCGCGGTATCCATGACACTGCCTCCGCCTACTGCGATTATAAGCTCCGCATTCGTGGTCTTGAATCTGTCAACGACCACCTGGACCTCGTCGCATGAAGGCTCTACCTTCAGGTCATCAAGCAGCTCATATGATACGCCGGCTTCCTTTACATATTGAAGAGGAATCTCGAGAAGTCCTGAGTTCGCTATTCCCTTGTCAGTGAAGATTACTACCTTGGACTTACCCTTAAGTATATCCTTCATCTTATCAAGGGCGTTTACCCCACTGTATACTTCCTTAGGCATTTTCAGATTGTATTTATCTAGCATGTGCAATCTCCTTTCTATTCGCGAACATCCGCTCTGCCAGGGTGATCAAAAGCTTTTCATTGCCGAATCCGCCTGACTTGCTGAGTATCTGCACTGTCCGTCCTTCAAAATCAATCGTGAAGAGGACCGTCCCTGAAACAACATCTTCTATTGGAGTGATTTCCTTGATGTCAGTCTGGTTTATGAATCCCATCAGCGTATCTCCGCCGGTTATCATGATTGCGCTGTCGAGGCCTTCCTGGAGAAGCCTTTTTATGATTTTTCCAATATTTGTCGAGATTTTCATTCTCACATCATTTATCGAAAGGTTGTTGTCACTGATGTACTTCTTGTCAGCTAAACCGCCTGTCGGATCCTGACTGTCAAGAATGCATCTGTCATTTTGACTGAAGATATCCATCAATGCTTTTACTGCTTTGCTGCTTCCATCAGTATCCAGGTAATTGTCCATCATCCTCTGTTCGGTTTCGAGATGGACCCTCTTGAAGCCGTTCTTCTCAGCGTAATCCAGCTGAGCTATTGTTATCGGATTTACACTTCCGCACACCACCAGCAGCCTGCTGCAAATTATCGGTTGCTTTACTCCTGCATTTCTGAAGCTTAGCTTCTTCGAGAGCACTGAGGCAAGTCCTGCGCATCCTGCAATTAGGAGCGTCTGGTTCTCTATATACAGCCCGTCTACTATCTCAGAGAGCTTGCTTTCGGCACCTGCATCGTAAATCAATATCGTCGGGTCTTTGACCGAAGCTTTATCAGATGATTCAAAAACATTAATGAGATTAACCTCGCTCTGTTCCCGGATGATATCAGCCACCACCGACTTCTTCACCGGTTCGAACGGATCCTTGCCGAATACACTTTCATGCACTGGAACTCCATCTATGAAATGGACACCATTTTTTGTCGTTCTTCTCATCTGCGGAAAAGCCGGTATGAAATGAAGAACTGTCTTCTTCGAAGCATCCACCACTGCTGCCAATTCACTTCCGATGTTTCCCCTCAAGGCAGAGTCTGTCTTTTTGAAGATATTCGGTATACCTAAACTCACAGCCTGTTCTACAATTCTATGAACAACCAGATATGCTTCTTCATATGGCAGATGTCTGCTCTCGGCATTTATGACCAGTACTTCAACATCTTCATTGATTTGACTGAGCTGATAGTTCGAATCCACAACAACCTTAGTATTAGCACCTTCGGAAGCGAATTGAACGGCTGTATCAAGTGCCCCTGTGAAATCATCAGCTATGACTATTAATTTCACCATTGTTTAACCTCCATTCGATTCGTTTCAATTTGCAACTTCTTTTGAAATCGCTTACTTATGTTTCAATTCTACTTTATGTCTTTATCGTTTACAACCACATTATCACGTAATTTATGTTTAAATATGAAACAGTTTACAAAATTATAGATTCCAATTTCAGTTTGTGCTATTATTGTTTCATAAGTAAACAAATCGGATTCCGATTTAAGGAGCATCATCATGAGTCAAAATAAGGTTAAAATCTTAGGCATAGCCCCTTATGAAGGCATGAAGTCAATAATGGCAAGAATTGCATCCCAGAGAGATGACATTGACCTGAATGTCTTTGTAGGAGACCTTAATGAAGGTGTTGAAATCGCAAAGCGCAATATCAGCAGCAACTGCGATGTGATCATCTCAAGAGGCGGTACTGCCCAGATGATCAGCAAGATCACAGAGATCCCTTTGATCGAGATCAACATATCAGTATATGATATTTTGAGGACCATCAAGCTTGCTGAAAACTATTCAGAAAAATACGCTATAGTAGGATATCCTGCAATCATCACAAGCGCCCAGATGCTTTGTGATGTTTTGCAGTCGAATATCGACCACTTCACCATCCACAGCAAGGAAGAGGCGAGCGAAACCCTTAAGAGCCTCAAGAAGCAGGGTTACAAGATGGTACTGAGCGATATGATCACTACGACCCTTGCAAAAAGGATGGGTATGAATGCAATCCTCATTACATCCGGAGAGGAAAGCATCAACAGCGCAATAGACCAGGCCGTGAAGCTGTACAAAAGCTACATACATGTCAAGGAAGACAACAAGTTCCTCGAGGAGATAATAAGGGGTAATGGTGACAACGTCATCGTGTTCGACAGCAACAGCAACATCATATTCGACTCGATAACCTCTGAAGACAACGACATGATAATTGAGCTCCTGAAGAACGAGCTTCCTAATACGCTAAAGCTCGGCTCCCACAAGATATACAAGACAATAAACGAAAATCTGTACACGATAAGAGGTCGGAAGATCCCCAATCAGGAGAGGGAATACGCTGTCTACTATTTCAGATATGACAAGGCCCCTTCATCCGGACAGCTCAGCGGAATCAACTACTATAACAAGGCTCAGGTTGAAGACTCATTCTTCAACAGCTTCTTCAGCATCATAAATACAACAAGCAAGAACCATTATGATATCGAGCAGCTTAGTCTGAGTAAGTCTCCGATCATGCTTACAGGTGAAGTCGGGACCGGAAAATCTCAAATGGCCAACCTGCTTTATACTTTCCACCCATACTCCAACAACCCAATGGTCAACATTGATTGCGGCCTGTTAAATGAGAAGGGCATGAAGTTTCTGACCACAAATACAAATTCACCTCTGCTGGACAAATCAAATGTGATATTCATAAGTGACCTTCAAAAGCTGTCAGACAAGAGTGCACTTGACCTTCTTGCCCTTATAAAGGATTTGGATCTCCATAAGAGGAACAAGCTGATCATCTCGTGCGTCAACACCTCTGAAGAATCAAAGCTTTCAATAAGGCTTGAATACATGAACAAGCTCCAGTGCTCGAATATACATATGGACCCTCTCAGGGAAAAGATCGAAGAGATCCCTGATGCATCCAGCCTTTACCTTGGTAACCTGAATCTCAATACCACCAACCAGGTACTCGGATTCGATACTGATGCAATAGCTCTTCTCCAGGAATACGACTGGCCATACAACTACACACAGTTCAAGCGCGTACTTAACGAGCTGTCACTCATTACTACGACACCATACATCACGAAGGATAATGTCAAATCAACACTTCAAAAGGAAACCGCGATACTCTCGAACAGCTCCACCGCCCAGATTGATTCCGAGGATACCATCCATCTGAAGCTGGACTCCTCAATGACTCTTGATGATATCAGCAAGGAGGTCATCCAAAGGGTTCTTAAGCTGAACAACGATAACCTTACAACCACTGCCAAGCAGCTAGGAATCAGCAGGACAACACTCTGGAGACACCTTAAGTAGACAAAAAGAATGATGAAGTTTAAGTGACCTCTGTCTGACAGGGGTCACTTTCATTTCAAAGATTAAAATTTCATCGGTCAGCAACTCGTCAGCAGACCCTCATTTCATGCCGTTAACAGATTTAAAAATAGAAAGGTTCCCCTGAAGAGGATTAATAACCATCTCTTCAGAGGAACCTTTAGCTATATAGCTTTTAAGGATTAGCCTATGCCTTCCACCTAGGGTGGTCATACACTTCAGGATTTGCAACATAAGGCCATTTCTGACCGTTAAGCACCGCCAGTGTCCCTTCCGCGGCTATCTTTACTATTTCCGCGGTTGTCTCCTTTGTAAGGGGAGCCATGTGAGGCGTTATGATGATATTGTCCAGGCTCAGGAGCGGATGCTCCTTCTGTATGGGTTCTGTCTGCATGACGTCTACCGCTGCTCCTGCAATCCTCTTTTCAAGCAGAGCCTCATAAAGGTCATTTTCATTTACCAGTTCCCCACGAGCACAGTTAATGAAAAATGCACTCTTTTTCATCATGTCAAGTTGAGGCTTCGAGATGATGTGCTTAGTCTCAGGGCGGTATGGTATGTTGAGGGACAGATAATCTGCCGCTCCTATCGCTTCATCAAGATTGTCAGTATGTCTGTAGCCCTTATTTTCAACCATCTCTCTTTTCTTCATGGCATCACATATGAGCACATCCATCCCTATGCCCTTGCACAGGCTGGCCAGCTCCTTTCCGATGTTTCCGAAGCCTACTATCGAGACTGTCTTGTTCTTCACATCCACTGCCTGGTATTTGTTCCTTACGTTGAAGTTTCCCTTAAGGGTCTCATTGTGGCTTTCAATGAGGTTCTTTGACAGTGCGAATATCATCGCTAAAGTATGTTCAGCTACGGCCCTTGCATGCTGGGTAGGGCAGAATACCACAGGTATCCCATGTTCTGTCGCAGCCTTCAGGTCCACATTATCACAGCCCACGCCTGTCCTTGTTATGACCCTGAGCCCCGGACATTCTTCAATTGCCCTTCTGTCGATTTTCCCGATTCTAAGTATGAATCCATCAGCCTTCTTCAGCTCATCAAGGATCTCATCACTCTTGCCGTTGTTTGTGATGACCATCTCTACCTTCCCACTTAATACATCCATTCCATCCTTATACAGTGCATGTGACAAAACTACAGTATCCATTCTCCGCCTCGCTTCATTTATTTCAGCCAAAAGTCAACATTAAGTATGGACTCATTCGAGCCCGGAATCAATCCTCATCTATCTCATCCAATCCTGTGATCGCCCCAAATACAGCATCGATTGCAGGAAGTGATTCAGATACTGATGTCTTTATTCCAAGCTCGCTGCATATTTCCTGTATCGCAATTTCAATGATATCATCCCTTACTATGATTTCACGAGGCCTTCCTATCTCATTAATGTATCCTATCAGGATATTGAGAATTGTCGAAATTTCATCATCCTCAGGTTCCAAAGGGGAAGTAATGTAAGGTTCTGCAGGCTTATCCACCTCACAAGCCATTGCGAAGCGGGCAAGCCTGCGCTTTCTAAGTGCAGCATTATCTATGCTTAGGATATGATGCATAACATCAATTTCCACTACCTTCTGAAGCTTCCTGACCCTCTTTAGCTGGCTCATCATTATTTCGTCAGTCACACTGAAGCTTTCGATGTGTTTTGGTTCATCATTAAGAGGTGCCACAAGTGTCTCCCAGGATTTGGTCTTCTTATTGAATCTTCTCAGTATCGTCTCTTCGCCATCGATGTCAAGTTCAAGGTCCTCAGCACGCATGTCAGCTATAGCCGGAGCCAGTTGCTCAAGCACTTCTGCAAGCCTGGCAGCTTCCTCTACATTAAGACGCATTCCAACATATCCTTTTTCAAAAGTCCGGAAAAGTGGCCATGCTTTTCTGCCCCGATATTTAAGCCCAAGTAGGTCTATCATCTTCCTGTCTTCAGGAATGAGAACCTCCCTGTCGGAATATACAACGCTTAAACAATTGATGTACCTTGATTTCTGATGCCATGGAATATCATCATGCTCCATCTCATATATTGCATCAAACAGAGCATCAGAAGACTCAAAGACATTTATCATATAAGCCCTCTCAAGATCCCCCAAAACCCTGCAATAAGCCGACTCTTTCCTACCTCTCAGCTCAACAGTCACAAAGTCATAATCATCAATAAGTTCCCAGGGTTTCTGAACTTTAAGCAGATCCGCAGCTTCATAAAGTCTTCTCCAGGTCTTCAAATCCTTTTCGTTCATATCGATACCTCCAACAAATGCTAATTACATTGTGACACATCCTTAGGCTTTTCAACATACAAAAATGCGGCAAAGCTCAGCCTTGCCGCATTTTTTATAGACCCAGAAGGTCGGAGAGAGACTGGCCTTATCCCCCTTGTAGTTGACAAGGCTTCCATTACCCGGCACTCCACAGGATTTAAGGATGAGTGAGTTAGAGCCCTTCCGTCTGATTTCAATTGTAGAATTGGAGATTTAGCTCTGCAACAAGGCATGTATCTGTCTCGATTTCATGGGATACACAGTCGAGATGAAAAGAAGAGTAGCAGAAATCACAGGTAAACCCGTGATCCTGCCAAGGACCCTCGTCGCAAGGCTAGCTGATGAGCTTTATTCTACAAGCAAATAACAAATCCCCAGGCATGGCTGCAGAGAATGCAGCTGTGCTTTTTTCATCCCTTTATTACCTCTTTTCCTCTATCTATCATGTATCTAAGAAAATAGATGTCTACAAAAAATATGATCAGAGTCACTAAGATTTGTTCTGTTTCGAATAAAAAGAAAATAACCCAAAGCGTGGTATTAATTTCATAAAATTTAATTTTGCCCTTGCTATAATTCATATCGTGGTATATGATGTAATCAAGAATCATAATTACGAAATAATCATTATTTTAATACAGGGAGTGTTGAAGATGACCAGAATGGCTGAAGAGTTCATATCCATACTTGAAACGGAAGACAGAGCCAAAGCACTGGAATATATTATCGGGAAACTGGAATCAGGTGAAGCAGGGATAGTTGAGATCTATGAGGAAGTCCTGGCGAGATCACTGAATGAGATGAAGCTTACCGGAGAAGAAAAGACGGATATCTGGAAGGAGCATGTAAGGAGCTCGATCATAAAGACAATCGTTGAGAACTGCTATCCATATGTTGTGAAGGAACGGGAAAGCAGAGGTTCTCAGCCTGATTGCAAAAAGGTTGCAGTGGTATGTCCCGTAGATGAGTACCATGAAATCGGCGCAAGGATGATCGCAGACTACTTTACAATAAACGGCTATGATACGACTTTTGTCGGAAGCAACACTCCAAAGGAGGTCTTCGTATCCGGGATCCATGTCGACAGGCCAGACTATGTAGCAATCAGCATCACCAATCCATACAATCTGGTTTCTGCAAGGAATACCATCGAGCTGATAAGGAAATCAGACCCAAATGTTACGATACTTGCCGGCGGAAGCGCACTTTCGAAGCTGAATGACAGAACTTCAAGCCTTGGAGCAGACAGATACCTTACGAGCTTCGAGGATATAGCAGCTTTAAAAGGAGGGAGCGGAATATGAAACTACCATTCAGGATAGCAGTAAGGTTCCTTGGCTCCAGCCGTGGACAGACAATTCTTATAGCAATAGGAATCGCCATCGGGGTATCAGTTCAGATATTCATAGGCTCGCTCATACAGGGACTCCAGAAGAGCCTTGTTGACAAGACAATAGGAAGCCAGCCGCACATTACCCTGACATCGAAGGATGATGATGGACTTATCAAGGACCATTCAATCCTTTCAGACAGGATAATGTCAGAGGTCACAGACATTGAAGCTATTTCAGTATCTGCAGACGGTCCTGCCCTGATAAAGGTTGATGAGGATACCTACAGTGTTCTTCTAAGGGGCTTTGACATACAGAAGGCTGACGGAATATACAACATATCTGACAGCCTTATTGAAGGGGCCCTTCCTTCCAATGACTACGAGACACTTGCAGGTACTGACCTTATGGAAGAAGCAGGCCTTAAGATAGGTGACTCGCTCGAGCTCATAACAAACCTGGGACAGACTGAAGAATTCAAGATAACAGGTATCTTTGACCTCGGAGTGTCGAGCCTCAACAAATCATGGCTGATTTCGAATCTTGACACTGCACAGGAGGTCTTCTCCTATGATGATGGAGTTACCTCAATAGAAATGCAGGTAAAGGAAGTATTCTCAGCTGATGCAATGGCCCTTGAAGTTTCGGAGATTGCCGGTGATGATATACTTGTCGACAACTGGAAGGACCAGAATGCCCAGCTCCTCAGCGGACTTAACGGTCAGAGCGTATCAAGCATAATGATCCAGGTGTTTGTCATGATTTCGGTTCTCCTTGGCATAGCAAGCATACTTGCCATAACTGTCGTACAGAAATCCAGACAGATTGGAATACTGAAGGCAATGGGAATCAAGGACGGCACTGCAAGCCTGATATTCCTGTTCCAGGGACTCCTTCTTGGAATGGCTGGTGCGGTGCTTGGAGTTATATTCGGCTTCGGCCTTCTCTTCTCCTTCTCAAAGTTTGCCCTTAACCCAGACGGAACTCCGGTGGTACCGCTCTTCATCGACTACAGGTTCATAGCCCTTTCGGCGATGGTTGCTGTACTTGCATCTATGCTTGCAGCGCTCATACCCGCAAGGAAGTCTTCTAAGCTCAATCCGATAGAGGTGATCAGAAATGGCTGATATCATACAGCTCAAGAACATAAACAAGATATACGGAACCCAGATAAAGACCCAGGTGCTCCATGACCTGAGCCTCGACATAAGGGAAGGCAGTTTCACATCCATAATAGGCCAGTCCGGGAGCGGCAAGAGCACCCTGCTTAATATTGTTGGAACCCTCGACAAGCCTACAAGCGGAGAGGTTATAATAGACGGCAAAAGGACTGACGGCATGGGAAAGAACGAGCTTGCAGCGCTTAGGAACAGAACCATTGGCTTCATATTCCAGTTCCATTACCTGCTTCCAGAGTTCACTGCAATCGAGAACGTCCTTCTACCGAATAACATTATGGGTAAGGGCAGCAGGGAAACAAAAGCACGTGCCGAAGAGCTGATGCAGCTCGTAGGACTAGAAAAGGTGAAAAACAACCTGTCCTCCAACATGTCAGGCGGTCAGCAGCAAAGGACCGCAATAGCAAGGGCACTCATGAACAATCCCAGGATAATACTTGCTGATGAGCCCACAGGAAACCTTGACTCGGACTCAACAGAGAACATCTATAACCTGATGAGGGATATCAACAAAAAGTTCGGGACTACCTTTGTCATCATAACCCACGACAGGCGGATCGCAGAAAAGGCAGACAGGATAATCGAGATAAAGGATGGAAGGATAGCACTGGACATCTGAAAAACTAAAATCAGATATTTATATCTGGACGTTGAAATACCTCGCGACTGGACGGGTCGTGAGGTATTCCAACGTTTGGTATTATTGTGTTAGGTCGCTATATATATTAATATGTATAGCCATATTCAGCATCCCGGCAGAGGGTCGAAGTCCTGCTTTTGCAGTTTTTTTCTCTGTCTGGATATTCCAATTATAACAGATGTTACCGATTTCTCTCAATAGCTTAAGAAGTTCGTTAATATTAAAACTTATGAGCTAACGTCACAAAATATACTCAGCCGGCATTGAGGCATTTCATCATTTCCTGATCCTGTAAAATCCGATCATTTCTTCGAGCATCCTTTTGAATACTTCAGGATGTGCAACCACCGCCACATCTGTATTGTGAGTCTTACCTTCATGCACCTCAAAGTCTACTATCGTCATTCCGTGGGTGTGTTTCCCTTCAGTTTCACAGCTTACGCATGCACTCCTTGTCTTGGCAATGCTATCGTCAATGAGGTAGCCAACTGCAATCGCATCATGCAGCGTTATCCTGCTGCCTGAACCTCTCCTGGTAGACTTCACATAGTCGTAGATGCCAAGAATAAGGTCACTTACTGCTGAATCTTCCTCTCCCAGGCGCCTGAGATCATCAAACGGCAAAGCGCACTGCGTTGTGGCATTAAGTCCGAACATGGTTATTGGTATCCCTGACTGGAACACGATTTCAGCAGCATGCGGATCCGCCCAGGTATTGAACTCACCATACTGGGAGTGGTTCCCTGCAGTAACCGAACCTCCCATTATTGTTATCCTACTGATCAAGTCCTTCAGGTCCCTGTACTTAAGTATTGCGATGGCAACGTTGGTTAGCGGACCGACGGCTATGATCTCAAGCTCCCCGTTACACTTTACCGCCTCATCATACATTATGTCCCAGGCCTTCATGCTGTCAAACTCAATGTTTGCCTCAGGAAGGACAATTCCTCCGAGACCATTGTCTCCATGAACATGCCCTGCAAACCGCGGTTCTGTGATCAAAGGCCTTGCCGCACCTATTCCTACCCTTACATCCATATTCAGCATTGAGCAAATTCGGATTGCATTCCCTGATGTATGGTCTATTTCAACATTCCCGGAAACCACGGTCACAGCACGTATATCGAAGCCTTCATGGCTATTTGCAAGCATTATTGCAAATGCATCGTCAACTCCCGGATCACAGTCAAGTATTATAGGTTTCTTCAACATGATACCCTCCCGGTTTCCCCATCAATCCTAAGCAGTGACTCCGCAATAAATGAAGATACCCCTTCCCTGTCTGCGTCCAGCACTACCTCAGCATTTATCCTTCCACCACTGATCCCTATCGTATCAACGACCGTGCAGCCTCTTGTATACCTTCCATCCAGGTCTATGACCACATTGTAGTCTGAAGACCTGAACAGCTCCGGCCTAAGTACTCTCGTTACTGCAACAGCATCATGGAAAATGACCTCTCTGTTTCCGGTTGAATTGCCAAAGAAATCAATGATTTCGGAAGCAAGGATGCAAGCCTTACCCCTTGATCCCTTTATCCTTTCAATATCCTTTTCGAGCATGCCGCATTTCCTTGTCACGTCCAGACCGCACATTACGATGGGAATACCAGACTCAAATACGATATGGGCAGCTTCCGGATCCTGCCAGACATTGAATTCAGCTGCAGGAGTCCTGTTTCCTCCGAAGACTGCTCCTCCCATCATGAATATCTCGCTTATCCTGTGCTTGAGCTCAGGTGCTGCCAGTATGAATGCTGCGATATTGGTGAGCGGGCCAAGCGCTATTATGGTGATCTTCTCTTCCGAAAGCTTTACCTCATCCTCGAGAAATTGCACGGCATTTATGGTTTCAGCATATCCTGCAGGTTCCTTGACGGTTGTTCCTGAAAGCCCATCTCCACCATGAATCTCCTTTGAAGGCTTAAGCAATGAAAGCATTGGCCTTTCAGCTCCCTTGAATACCTTAGCCCCGCATCCGATATGTTCCAGTATACTCAATGCGTTTCTTGAAGTATTGTCAATCGTGCTGTTCCCGGCTGATACTGTGATCCCCCTGATATCCAAAAAGCCGCTGGATACTGCCAGCATAAGGGCGATGGCATCATCATGACCAGGGTCCGTATCGATTATTACAGGTATCCTACCCACAATCATCCCTCCATTTATTCGCTGCATCAGCTTCTGGCCCTTCTGTCAAGCTCCATGGCGAATGTCCTGATCTCTTTCGAAACCTCACTTACCTCTTCAAGCACCTTTTTCTCATCCATAGCCATAAGCTTTCTCCCTGACATAAGGACTTTTCCATCCACCATGGTCATGACGACATTGTGAGGATGAGCCGCATATACTATTGCAGAGTAGTAGTCGTAGACAGGCTGTATGTTAGGCGCCGAGGTGTCAATTATTATGATGTCGGCCTTCTTTCCTTTTTCAATCGACCCTATCTCATCTGCCATTCCAAGAACCCTGGCACCACCCATTGTGCCTAGCTCTACGGCTTCAGCAGCAGAGCATATCCTGTTGTCGAGTGCTGCCTGCTTCTGGATCTTGGTATAGTAGCCGAGAAGTGACAGAACATCCTGATGGTTTCCGCTCATGGGACCGTCTGTCCCGAGTCCTACTTTCATGCCAGCCTTGTGCATGGCAGGTGCCGGGGATACCTTCCTCCCGCTCTTGGCGTTCGCTACCACATTGTGGGCAGCGCCGACTCCGTTTCTCTTCAATACCATTATGTCCTCATCATCCACGTAAACAAGGTGTGCAGCTATGAGTTTTTCGGAAAGGAATCCCATATCCTCGAGGTGCCTTATCGGAGTCCTCCCATATTTTGAATCGAATTCCTCCATCTCGTGGAGCATCTCTGAAAGATGCATGGTAATGGGCACGCCAAGCTCATCTGCGAGCCTCCTTATCTCCATCAGATGATTATCATCGCAGGTATATGGGGCATGAGGTGCAAATGCAGGAGTTATAAGGCTGTCGCCCTTCCATTTCGATATGAATCGTTTGGCGTATTCAATGCCTCCGTAGGGCTCACTTGAGTCAGGTGAAGGCTTCGACAGGATCGTCTCGCCAAGGACAGCCCTCATGCCGAAGTCCTTAACGGCCTTTGCCACCTCGTCCTCGAAATAATACATGTCGCAGAAGGTGGTTACACCTCCCTGTATGAGCTCAATAAGGCTGAGCCTTGCCCCTATCCTTACCATCCGCTCGTCAAGGATCTCATCCTCCATGGGGAACATATATCTTCTCAGCCTGTCAGGCATATCCTCTCCAAGGCCCCTGAACACAGACATGGATATGTGGGTATGGCAGTTCACAAAGCCAGGCATAACAATCCCGCCATCAGCATCGATAAGCTCCGCATCCCCTGAAGCCTTAAGATCACTCATTTTCCCGATTTCACATATCTTATTGCCGTCTATCATGACGAATCCGTCTTCAATTATATTTCTTGAGTCATCCATCGTTATGATGACTCCGTTTATTATGCATTTTTTCAAGTTCATCCCTCCCTCTGCTTCCATATGTTGATTCTACTACCTATAGAAATATGAATCCAGAAAAAACCTGATGATGAACACATCGTCTGGAGACAAGGGTCGTCTAAATCTTTAATATCCACGGGCACTTTAAAATTTCGATTGTTTTCATTCCCGCAGCCTTTGCCATTATCTTTCCAATAGCGTTCATATTTGTTCGCATTGTTCAAATATCTACCACTTCATTTAGTCAAATGCCATAACTCCATGAACGTAGTTACATTTTATTAATATAATAAAAAATGATGTTAGTGAATTCCTTTGATTTTCAAAGACTGTCAAGTTTAAAACCCCCAAGTGGTCCTACCTTTGTACTCATATGAGATTGACAAGGGTTTGAACAATATGTTAACTTGTGAGTATATAAACGTTATCAGAGAAGGTCA
>DIXH01000028.1 GCA_002428605.1 Clostridiaceae bacterium UBA6085 | reverse complement strand
CCCACAATGAATAACGAAGCCTCCATTTATGTCGGAATTCGGTTTTTAATGCGGAATTTGTGATAAGATTCAATTTAAATTGACTTATTAGGTGAAACGAAATATATTTAAATTGAGAAACATCATGTTGAAATATTAATACGGTTTTAATAGTGAGAGAGGTGGATCCAATGAGGATAAAAAATTGTAAAAGGTTTATAAGAAATGAAGATGGGGCGGTACTTGTCTTAGTTGCACTAATGATGACCGTATTAATGGGCTTTGCTGCTTTTGCTATAGATGTGGGATTTATGTATAATGAAAGAAGAAGTCTTCAGAATGCTGCAGATGCAGCTGCTTTAGCTGGAGCTCAGGATTTACCTAATACGGGTATTGCTATAATCACTGCAGTTAGTATTGCAAATGAAAATGGTTTAAAGGTAACGCAAAATGGAGTTACGAATGATGGAGACACAGTTACAGTCGAGACCAATTATAATGGTGACCCGAAAAAAATAAAGGTTGTATGCACGAGAAATGTCCAACATTTTTTCGCTGGGTTTTTAGGTGTAACTAATTCAAATGTATCAGCTACAGCAGTTGCTCAAAATGGAAAGTGGGATGGGAATGTACTGCCATTTGTAAATATGGATGATAACTTTTCTACAAAAGGTGATTTAATCGATGTTTGGGAAAGTGTTGCACCAGGAGATAAAGAGAGAATTCATGATAATGTAATTACTGTTCCCACAGATTCGAGTATATATGTTAATATACTGAATGATGATGACTCTATTGATGGTGATTACATATATATGAAGGGTGGTTATGCTGTAGCAACTCAACTTGATACGCCGCTAACGAATATCGTAATAGAAGGTAATGCTGTATATGTATTTAGTATAAAAAACAATATGATCCCCAATTATGCTGATACAATAACGAATATTAATAAATTTCATTTACCAATGTCTAATATCGTGCTATTGAAATGCATAGTAGTAGATGATTGGTATTCTCCTGGTAAAACAATCTATCTAGAATTTCAAGAGTCCTACGAGTGGGATCCAGTAAAAAAAACATTTCTAACAGTCGAGGGTGATTTGCCAGGTGATGCTCCAAAATTAGTGGAGTAGACTAACTTCGGTTGATTAATGTTAACTCCCATAAATTTCTGATTCAACAGAAAAGCAAACTTAGTTGAACTGAAAAATATCGTAAAACACAGTAAAACCCGGATATTCATTGCAGAAGTTCGGGTTTTATCCTGTATCCTGGGTTATGGAAAATACATTAATGAAATTCGTGTTAATCGCAGATTTGCAATGTTTTTAGCAATTTTTATTGACTTTTACCTCGTTATCTAGCATAGATTGTTTTTCGCTGACTACTGTTGTCTAAAATCTGATATGGTTTATTGTCCAAGATTCGCTTTGGTTAATGAAAGATAACTTTCGTCAATGCGGAACTGAATGAGCTAAAATTAGCCGATTTCGGACAGACTTGGCTACAAATATTAATATTAAATGAATCAGTAGTATTCATAAAACAATAAGTGGTTAAGGCTAATGGACTTAACCACTTATTGTTTTATGATGTTATTCAAATGGTTTCAAAATGCTGATTCAGACATAAGCTTCTCAATTAAGGTTCATTGATTACTAGATTACTTTATTACGGAAGACAAATTGCAGTTTTGTTAAAAATTAAACCATAAGGTACCCTAATCCATACGATAGCTAAGAAAAATTTAGATAAAAACATATTATATATGCAATAGAAAAGAAATAATTATATGAATAGATAGATATTTACAACAATTAAATTAATTTAAAATATAAAATTATACTAGTAGTTAGGATATTTAATGTTCGAACAGTATTCAAATATTTTGAATAATATCAAATTATTTACAAAAGTGTTATAAAATAATCAAACCAATTGTATTATGCCGGATATATACACGATAAATGCGAAAGTGCACAATAAGTTCATAATAATATAATTGAAATGAAAATAGGATAATGCTAATATGAACATATAGATGAGAATTGATGTTAATTATATTATAAACCTTTGTTCAAATATTTGATAATAAGACAGTATTTGACAAAAGGCCTTAAAGGGGATAGGCTTTCTGAAAAATTGATAATGCTTTAGTGAAAGCTTACGAACCTTGAGGATAACCTTGAGGTTTTTGCTTTATTGCGATTTGCTTACAGGATTGTCAGGTTATTGGTGACAATTGAAAGAAGGATCACTGTAGTATATCGATTCTCAAGGTGTTTGTGCTAAATAAATTCTGTTAGATTTTCTATCTATGATAGTTGCTGTAGCTTTTGATTGTTCAAGGCGAGAATTATTGAGTTTCGGACGTTGAGAAACGGCAATTGGAGCGCAACTACACTGTTTCATACTCTGCTTTTTCAAGAGGGAATTCTAACTAAGTTAAACGATGTGAACTTGGATCAAATTCCTGATACTCATGAATAATTAGAATTGGAGTTGATTCTACATGAACAAACATCCAGCTGCTTATTGGCGAAACAGAAGAATGCTAATGTTTGGAATTTCAATTATTACTGCGTTCCTGTTTGTTTTACCATCGATTATATCACCTGCAAAGATTCATGCTGAAGAGACAGTTGTTGTAACGCAGGAAGCTGTTACAGAAACGCCTGATGTCGCTGTGGAGAATGAGACTGCTGAACTGGTAGTAGAGACGCCTGCTCCAACAGAATTACCACCACCAGAGGTTGAGGAAGAGGTTGGGGTACCGGGAACCCCGGTTATTGAAGAGATTAAACAAGAAGAGCCAGTTGTTGCAGAACCGGTTGTTGAATTACCGGTTGATGAGGAACCTGTTGTAAATGCACCTGAACTGGAAATACCTGAAGTTGTACAGGAAGCAGCACCGGTTATCCCTCTAGTTTATGAAGTAGCTCCAGTAGTAACTGTAAATAAAGAGGACTATAAGCCTGGTGGCAGAGTCAACATGAAAGGTGAAGGCTGGATACTTGATTCAGCTGTAACTATACTGGTTGAAGAAGTATTCGGAGACTGGAAGTATGAAATAGAAATTGCTGTAGATTCTAAAGGTAAGTTTACAAAATCATTCAATATCGCAGATTACTATACACCAGACTATACAGTTGCGGTAACAGGAAAAGATACGGGTAAAGTTGTGGAAACCTCATTTACAGATGATGGGGGAGCTTACAGTATTGACTTTTCCAGCTACAATCCTGACACTTACAAAAAGTATATTGCTAAATATTTTGCTCCTTTGACTGAAGGTACTACAGGTAGATACACGGACAAACTTGATAATACTCTTCACTCCAATACGGTTGAATCGCTAAATCCTCAGGATCTCGTTCTTGGACAGATAGTGCCATTTGAAGCTGAAATAACTGTGATTGGCTCAACAATACCTGAAAATGGTGTAATTGACATAGAGATGCTTTGGTCGACAGTGACGACATCAGGTAGTGCATTTGGGTATGACGGCGATTATATGGTGTACGCTGCATTTGTTGATATTGGTGACTCTGATGATCCTGGCGAAGATGCTACGGTTACGGCAATCGATAATAACCCAGGCAGTGGATTTTTCTCAAGTATAATCACTGTTGAGGGCCTTGATAATGGAGATAAAGTCGTTGTTGAAGTTTGGGTGGTATTGCAGGATAGTTTACCTGATAAAATAACTGGTAATAACGATTCAAGTTTAGTTAGTGCGGAAACTGCTTCAGGAAGTACTATAAACACGGGAAGTCAGGTTGTACCTCTTAAGCAGCCATCGGATTTCCTTGACTATGGAAGTCTTAGTATTGTAAAGACTTTTACAGGATACCCCGTTGGATTTGATCTGCCTGATCAGATTACTGTCCAGGTAACAGGTGTATCATATTCATTCCCGCTTGTTATTAATATTAATCAAACTACAGGTATAGGCACTGTGACACAACCAGGATTAGTTCCTGGAACTTATACTATTGCTGAAATAAGCGTACCTGGATGGGCAGTAAGCTATCCGGATGGAAGAAGTGCGATAGTGGTAGCTAATGAGACAGCTACTCTCGACATACTAAATCTTAACAACGAAACCACATCGGTCAGTGGAACAAAGACTTGGATAGGACCTGCAGGGAGTACCTTGGTACGCTTATATGCAGATGGAGTTCTAACTGGTGATACCCGACCGCTTGATGCAACGCATTTAACTTATGAGTTCACTGGGCTTGATAAATATCACAATACAACTGGTGAACTGATAGTTTACACGGTAACAGAAGATCCGATGGTTGGCTGGACAGAGAGTCAAAATGGTTTTGACTTCAGGAATGTTAATGACGAGACGACATCAGTAAGTGGAACTAAGACTTGGATAGGACCAGCAGGAAGCACGACGGTTCATTTGTTTGCAGATGGAGTGGATACCGGACTCACCAGACCTCTGGATGAAACACATTTGACCTATGAGTTCACGGGGCTGGACAAGTATAATAATACTAACGGCAACCTTATTATTTACACAGTAATTGAAGACGATATGGTTGGATGGACAGAGAGCCAGAATGGTTTTGACTTCAGGAATGTTAATGACGAGACGACATCAGTAAGTGGAACTAAGACTTGGATCGGCCCGGCTGGAAGCACACTTGTACATCTGTTTGCAGATGGAGTGGATACCGGACTCACCAGACCTCTGGATGAAACACATCTGACCTATGAATTCACTGGACTGGACAAGTACAACAATGTCAATGGTGACCTTATCGTGTACACGGTAATGGAAGATGATATGGTTGGATGGTCAGAGAGTCAGGATGGATTTGACTTCACGAACACAAATGATGAGACAACAACGGTAAGTGGAACGAAGACCTGGATAGGCCCGGCTGGAAGCACACTTGTACATCTGTTTGCAGATGGAGTGGATACCGGACTCACCAGACCACTTGATGAAACACACCTGACCTATGAGTTCACAGGGCTTGACAAGTACAACAACACAAACGGAGATCTCATCGTATACACAGTACTTGAAGATGATATGGTTGGATGGACAGAAAGCCAGGATGGATTCGACTTCACGAACACAAATGATGAGACAACATCGGTAAGTGGAACGAAGACCTGGATAGGCCCGGCTGGAAGTACACTTGTACATCTGTTTGCAGATGGAGTGGATACCGGACTCACCAGACCTCTGGATGAAACACACCTGACCTATGAGTTCACAGGACTTGACAAGTACAACAACACAAACGGAGACCTCATCGTATACACAGTACTTGAAGATGATATGGTTGGATGGACAGAGAGCCAGGATGGATTCGACTTCACGAATACAAATGATGAGACAACAACGGTAAGTGGAACGAAGACCTGGATAGGCCCGGCTGGAAGCACACTTGTACATCTGTTTGCAGATGGAGTGGATACCGGACTAACCAGACCTCTTGATGAAACACACCTTACCTATGAGTTCACTGGACTGGACAAGTACAACAATGTCAATGGTGATGTTATCGTGTACACGGTAATGGAAGATGATATGGTTGGATGGTCAGAGAGTCAGGATGGATTTGATTTCACGAACATAAATGATGAGACAACATCTGTAAGTGGAACGAAGACCTGGATAGGCCCGGCTGGAAGCACACTTGTACATCTGTTTGCAGATGGAGTGGATACCGGACTCACCAGACCTCTTGATGAAACACACCTTACCTATGAGTTCACTGGACTCGACAAGTACAACAATGTCAATGGTGATGTTATCGTGTACACGGTAATGGAAGATGATATGGTTGGATGGACAGAGAGCCAGGACGGATTTGACTTCACGAACACAAATGATGAGACAACAACAGTAAGTGGAACGAAGACCTGGATAGGCCCGGCTGGAAGCACTCTTGTACATCTGTTTGCAGACGGAGTGGATACCGGACTTACCAGACCTCTGGATGAAACACACCTGACCTATGGGTTCACAGGACTTGACAAGTACAACAACACAAACGGAGACCTCATCGTATACACAGTACTTGAAGATGATATGGTTGGATGGACAGAAAGCCAGGATGGATTCGACTTCACGAATACGAATGATGAGACAACATCGGTAAGTGGAACGAAGACCTGGATAGGACCAGCAGGAAGTACTCTCGTACACCTGTATGCGGATGGAGAAGATACCGGACTAACCAGACCTCTGGATGAAACACACCTGACCTATGAGTTCACGGGACTCGACAAGTACAACAACACAAATGGAGATCTCATCGTATACACAGTAATTGAAGATGATATGGCTGGATGGACAGAGAGCCAGGATGGATTCGACTTCACGAACACAAATGATGAAACAACATCGGTAAGTGGAACGAAGACTTGGATAGGACCAGCAGGAAGCACTCTCGTACACCTATCTGCGGATGGAGAAGATACCGGACTCACTAGAACACTTGATGCGGATAACCTGACATACGAATTCACCGGTCTTGACAAGTATAACAACATTAATGGTGAGTTGATCGTATATACAGTAACGGAAGACGATATGGTTGGATGGACAGAGAGCCAGGACGGATTCGACTTCACTAACATCAACGACGAAACAACGATGGTAAGCGGAACGAAGACCTGGATAGGCCCGGCTGGAAGCACTCTTGTACATCTGTTTGCAGACGGAGTGGATACCGGACTCACAAGGCCTCTGGATGAAGCACACCTGACCTATGAGTTCACAGGACTTGACAAGTACAACAACACAAACGGAGACCTCATCGTATACACAGTACTTGAAGATGATATGGTTGGATGGACAGAAAGCCAGGATGGATTCGACTTCACGAATACAAATGATGAGACAACATCGGTAAGTGGAACGAAGACCTGGATAGGCCCGGCTGGAAGCACTCTCGTACACCTGTATGCGGATGGAGAAGATACCGGACTCACAAGAACACTTGATGCGGATAACCTGACATACGAATTCACCGGTCTTGACAAGTATAACAACATTAATGGCGAGTTGATCGTATATACAGTCATGGAAGATGATATGGAAGGCTGGACGGAAAGCCAGGATGGATTCGACTTCACTAACATCAATGACGAAACAACGATGGTAAGTGGAACGAAGACCTGGATAGGGCCTGCTGGAAGTACATTGGTACATTTACTAGCAGATGGTGAAGACACTGGACTAAGCAAACCGCTTGATGCTGACAACCTGATATATGAATTTACGGGGCTCGACAAGTACAATAACATTAATGGAGAGCTTATAGTGTATACCGTAATTGAAGATCCTATGGAAGGTTGGACAGAAAGCCAGGATGGATTCGACTTCACAAACATCAATGACGAGACAACGATCGTAAGTGGAACAAAGACCTGGATAGGACCTGCAGGAAGCACGCTGGTTCATCTGTATGCAGATGGCGAGGATACAGGACTGACAAGAATACTTGACGACACACATATGAGATATGAGTTCACGGGACTCGACAAGTACAATGATGTTAATGGTGAGCTTATAGTTTACACTGTTATGGAAGACCTTATGGAAGGTTGGACAGAGAGCCAGGATGGATTTGATTTCACAAACATCAATGATGAGACAACAACGGTAAGTGGAACTAAGACCTGGATTGGAATGCCTGGAAGTACAATGGTTCACCTGTATGCGGATGGAGAAGATACCGGACTAAGTGCACCGCTTGATGCGACACATCTGACCTATGAGTTTGCCGGACTCGACAAGTATAACAATGTGAACGGCGAGCTTATAGTATACACTGTAATGGAAGATCTGATGGATGGATGGACGGAGAGTCAGGATGGATTCGACTTTACAAATACCTACGTACCTCCTGTAGAAGACATAACCGGTACCAAGATCTGGATGGGCGGACCAACCCCGAGACCTACCATACAGCTGCAGCTCTGGAGGGTAATACCTGAAGGAGTGCCAGAGAAGGTTGGGGATCCTGTAGAACTGCCAGACGGAACCTCTGAGTACATGTGGGAAGATATGCCTACAACCGATATGGATGGAAACCTGTATACCTACTCCGTTGAAGAAGTAGTGACAGGAGAGAACTACGAGAAGATCGAAGAAGGCATGGAAGTAACAAATGAATATGTATCACCTAAGACCTATGTGACTGTAGAAAAGATCTGGGTTGGCGGACCTGAACCAAGGCCGACGATCTACATCCAGCTTTACAGAAATATAACCGAAGGTGAGAAGGTGAAGGTTGGAGAACCTGTGGGTCTTCCGAGTGGAACAAATGAGTATACCTGGAACAATCTGGATGTTACCGACTATGATGGCAACCCATACATCTATAGTGTAGAGGAAGCTGATGTGGCGGGATACGTAAAGGTTATCGAGGGATACGAAATCAGCAACACGAGGATCAAGGGCACCATAGAATTCCACAAGCATGACGATGCGCATATGCCTCTGGCAGGTGCGGTATTCGGACTATATGCAATGACGGACACGATGTTTGCAACGCCTCTCAAGACGGCTACAAGCCTTGCAGACGGACTGGTCAGATTCACTGATGTCGACTATGGCGAGTATAAGATCAAGGAGATCAGCGCTTCGGTCGGCTATGAGAAGAGCGAGCTTGTTATACCGGTAGCTGTAACAATGCAGGGGCAGACAGTTATACCTACACCTGCAACCGTGGTCAATGTAAAGATCATGGGTGACATAACTCTTAGAAAGGTTGATTCTGTAACTGAAGAAGTCCTTGCGGGAGCCAAGCTCGTAATCAAGGACAAGGCTGGTGCCGTAGTATTCGAAGGTACCACCGGAGCGGACGGTATCCTCAAGGTAATGCTGCCATACGGAGAATATATAGTCTCCGAGGTTGCGGCACCTGAAGGCTACATACTGACGACCCAGACCTACAGCATCAACGTGAACAAGAGCGGACTGACATTTAATGTAGAGATCCAGAACACTGAGGAAGAAGAACTTCCGCAGACCGGCGGAATCCCGAGCGAACTCCTGTATCTCATGGGTGCTATGGCCATAATAGGCGGAGCGATCCTCATGAAAGGCAAGAGGAGAACAATAGGATAAAGAAGTGACATGGCCACCCCGGGAGGATAACCTTCCGGGGTGGCTTCTTTTCACGTGGATTAGGACGATTCCTCTTCGGGATAAGGTGAAAAATAACTGATCAACACTTCGGCCTGTTTTCCTCATTGCTCATTGATAAAGCTATTTACTGCTGGTTTACTCTGATGACGCGAAAAATGCAAATTGTTGGGTAACGCTTTATTGATGGAAAGATGTTGTAATGTGATGTGCTGATATACAGTGAACTGTATATATACAAGGGGTTTTAAAGTCATGAAGAGTATAAATGGATAGGGTTAAAATACCTCGGGATGAACATTGATAAAAATTTATAGAATAAATAGATATTTAAATAGATTATATCATTCTAAATGAATTGAAGTATAGGATATGTAAAATGTCGAATAGTTATAATTATTTGATTGATATTAATTTATAGAATTGATAATGAATTGATAAAATAATTGATATATAGTGTACGAAATATGTTGAAACAATACAAAAAATGCATAATATGTTCACGGTGTTGAAATTGAAAAGATTAGAATACAGTGATAATATGGATTTAGAGATATATGCAAATATTAATTATATTAAATATATCATCAGAAATCGGCAATTTGAATGGCGAGGAACCGGGCTTTGCGATTCCGAAAAGGATACGTGATCAGATAACGCCTGGGGGCCTTGAGTATACTCAGGGTTTTTGTATTTGTTACACATTCTGATATATGAAAGTCTTTGGAAGGAGGCTTAACCATGAACAGGTTCTTAAAGAAGCTGCTATCGCTGTCCGTGGCATTCATGATGGTATTTTCACTTGTGGCGACAAAATCAGCGCTTGCAAACACAGGCTACACTTTGGAAGGGTGGACAAGGGAAAAAAATGGTAGTTGGACTACCGGTGCCATCAAGGGATACATGGAGCTTGACTGGGTTGACCTGAAGTTCGGAGTCAACAGCTATGATGGAATACCGACGGAGTTTACGGTTGAACTTGATTATAATAACGGCGGGATAATCGGCTATGAGCATGCGGGATATTTCGTACTCTATGAGGGACTGGATGACTTCACTCCAGGCAGCGAGCCTGATGAGATTGTCGGAGGCTACTCTATAACGACGCCGGTTGTTCTAGGTGATATACTCACCTTTACCTTAAAAATTGAGGACATACCAAAATTCGTGGCAATGGAGGAGTTTACCCTTAAGTTCAAGGCTCAGCTTTCAGACAACGCAGCTGAATGGCCGGGTGCAAGCCTGCAGTACAGACTTGCGGGGGCAGACAAGACAGTATCCATGATGAGGAACGACATAATATACCTGGGAGACCTGACGATAAACAAGATACTGCTTGATGCCAACGGAGACCCGCTTGCAGAGGCAAGGGATTTCAATATCGTTGTTACAAGCGACAATGGAACACCACCGATAAACAGGACAATAACAAGCGGATCATCGATTGTGATCGAGAACCTCGAGCCCGGAACCTACACGGTAACAGAACCGGGATATGGAGACCTGTATGAGGTCACGATTTCCGATGAGGGAGTTGTTGAATTCACAGGCGATTTCCCGGATGCTTCAATAACGATAACCAACAAGATCAAGGTGACTCTGATAGATGTGACAGCTACGAAGGTATGGGTAGGCGGACCAAGTCCTAGACCTACAGTAGCGTTCCAGCTGTACAGAAGCATTTCCGGAGGAGAGCTGATGCCTGTAGGAGATCCTAAGGACCTTCCAGATGGAACCACAGAGGTGACCTGGGAGGATATGCCAAAGACTGACCCTGTAGGCAATATGTATACATATACCGTAAAGGAGATCGGAGTACCTGAGAATTATGACAAGGTTGAATCGGGACTTACTGTAACCAATACCTATGAGTCACCGCTGATTGATGTAGAGGGCATGAAGACATGGGTAGGCGGACCTGTTCCAAGGCCTGACATTTCGCTTCAGCTCTACAGGCACATTGAAGGCGGAGAGATGATGATGGTAGGCGACCCTGTAGTGCTTCATAACGGCGAGACAAGCTATCTCTGGGAGGATATGCCAAAGACTGACGGAGACGGCAAGCTCTACATCTACACAGTAGATGAGGTTGCAGTTCCTGAAAATTATGTCAAGTCACTGGACGGACTTGAGGTAACAAATACCTATGAGCCGCCGATGACAGACATCATGGCTACAAAGACCTGGATAGGCGGACCGGACGAGAAGCCTGATATCATGCTTCAGCTTTACAGGAGCATCCCTGAAGGCGAACCGATGAAGGTAGGACCTGAGGTCGAGCTTGAAGGCGGATGGACAGGATATACCTGGCTGGATATGCCGACAACCGACATGGACGGACATCCATACACCTACTTCGTAAAGGAGATAGGAGTACCGGAGAACTATGAGAAGGCAGAAGAGGGCATGGAGATCACCAATGAATATGTATCTCCAAAGACCTATGTCACACTGCAGAAGATCTGGGTTGGCGGACCGGAGGTCAAACCAAGCATCCAGGTTCAGCTTTACAGGAAGATTTCAGGCGGAGAAGTAATGACGGTTGGAGATCCGGTTACGATACCTAACGGAACTGTAGAATACACCTGGAACAATCTGGATGTCACGGACTTCAACGGACATCCATATACCTACAGCGTTGATGAAGTTGCAGTACCTGGATATGACAAGCTGGTAGTAGGCTACACAGTAACCAATACAAGGATCAAGGGAGACATAGAGTTCTACAAGCATGACGAGCTGCACATGCCTCTTGCAGGAGCAGTATTCGGACTATACAGCAAGGCTGACACTGGCTTCGCTACACCGATCAAGACTGCAACAAGTCTCACAGACGGGCTCGTATGGTTCAAGGATGTGGACTTCGGTGAGTACAACATAAAGGAGATCAGCGCACCGGCAGGCTATGAGAAGAGCAGCCAGGTAATACCTGTAGCCATTACTGAGCAGGGAAAGACAGTAATACCTACACCTTCGATGGTCGTAAATGTAAAGATCATGGGAGATATAACGATCAAGAAGGTAGACTCGGTAACCAAGGCAGTCCTTGCAGGAGCAAAGGTCGTAATCAAGGACAAGGCAGGAACCGTAGTATTTGAAGGCACAAGCGGTGCAGACGGACTGGTAAAGGCAGTGCTTCCTGTAGGCGAGTATATCATCTCAGAGATACTTGCACCAGAAGGCTACGTGCTTACGACCCAGATCTATGCGATAAAGATCGATAGGGTTGGGCTCGTCTTCAATGTGGAGATACCAAACACAGAAGAGGAAGAGCTTCCTCAGACCGGAGGCATCCCGAGCGAGCTGCTGTATGCTCTTGGAGCCATGGCGGTAATCGGTGGAGTACTCCTTATGAGGAGAAAGAGGACCTGAGATAAATAGCTTCCTTAGGCCGCCTGAAAAGGCGGCCTCTTAAATTGCAATGAAAATAGAACCGGATTGTTAACTGTTAGTAACCTTCACAAGTATCCATGTTCTATAATTGAATCATAACAAGTGCCATGATATTTCTATGGTAAAGAAAAGGACCTATAAGAGGGGTGCTGAAAATGAAAAAGATCATAAGGACAATGGGAATGGTTACAGCCCTGATGCTGCTGTTCGCATGCGGAGCAAAGCCTGAAACGCCTACCGTAGCTCCGACAAATGCTCCTACATCTCCAAGTACGCCATCGACTCCGTCGGTGCCGGAAACACCTGAGACTATATCGGTAAAGGACTACTTTCCGTTCGAGGGCGATGTGGAATATATTTTTGAAGGAATGGGCAACGAGTACGCGACATTTACGAGGACAGTAGACTACATTGACGGTGACAGGATACAGATCAGGGACAACAATGGCGGAACGGAAATAGTAAAGGTAATTGAAGCTGACGATAATGAGATTAGCATAGTGTTCTCAAGGGCTGAGACATACTTCAGGGAAAGCTTCCTCAAGAAGGATTCAGGAAAGCCTGAGATCCTGTTAAAGGCTCCGATAGAGAAGGGAACGACCTGGACTCTTCCGGATGGCAGAGTAAGTAAGATCACCGGAGTAGATGTGACGGTTAAGGTCCCATTTGGCGAATACAAGGCTGTTGAAGTCACGATTGATGGAACAACTGGAGACACGATAAACTATTATGCCAAGGGCGTGGGGCTGGTTAAGACAGTATACAATCCGGGAACTGACGAGGTTTCATCCAGCCTGAAGACAGTCACTAAGAACAAGCCTTATACAAGGCTCATGACCTTCTACGTCACGAATGTGGACGCAAAGCTCCTGAGGGTCAACAAGGAAGTGACCTTCAAGACCAACAGCATAACGAGGATAGTACTACAGGACGTATACAAGGCAGTTGGAACCGAGAAGAACTCGAACATACTCAGTGCAAACACTAAGATCAACAGCCTGTACCTCAATGATGATGGGATGGTATATATCGACCTTTCGAAGGAATTTGTCACAGAGATGAATGCAGGGTCTGAATTTGAAGCGATGATACTGCAGAGCGTCACAAACACATTTGGAGACTTCTATGGTGAGACAAGAGTTATGCTGACAGTTGATGACAAGACCTACGAATCGGGGCATATACTTCTTGATGAGAATGAGTACCTGAAGGTCGACTACAGCAAGGTGATCGAACCATAAGTCCATATTATGAAGAAACCCGGACCTGGCAACAGAAATTGCCAGGTCCGGGTTTCTTATGTTGATTACTCGCTGATTATTGAGAGGTTATTTAATGTATTCAATTGCTCCATTTCCAATCTCCATCGCCAGCACAAAGATCAAAATGACATTTGGCAATTCCAAGATCTATTTTTGTGCCGATACCAATCCCGGTTTTTGCTGATACCGTATTTCCATCAAGTGAAAACAGGAACTTCTGCTGGTTGAAGGATGTAGGCGCATACCTGACAGCCTCCATGCCGCGGCGGAACCAATCAGGCATATCTCCGTTTACCCTGCTCAGTTCTTCAACGGATTTCATATCATGAGGCACCCCATGCGTATCTGAATAGCCAAATGCGATAATACCGACCAGCTTTTCGTTATCCTCCAAAGCATACTCGCATTTTTTCTTGCTGTACGTGCTTACCACCCAGCAGGTACCAAGTCCCATTTCAGTGGCCTTCAAGACTACCTTCTCGCCATAGTAGCCTACCTTTTCATCCAGATCATCCGACTTTTTTCCGATAAGCACTACATAGTTTTTCGCATTGCTGAATTTCCTGAGGTGTGACTTGAAGCAATCAAGTGCATTCGGTTCTTCAAGCACCAGCTTGAAATCAAGACCGCTTTCCTCGTTGCATTTGCTTATGAATGATTGAAGAATGCTGGCGGTATCAGAATCAATTTTCCTGTCAGTGAATGCCCTTACAGAATGTCGTGATCTAACAGTTTCCATAATATCCATGATAAATCTCCTTCAGATCTTGTAGCTGTTCTATGAAGCTAAGCTGCTGTCACAATCAGCAGCAACATTAGGATACGACCTCTAAATAGCTGCAGCTGCATGGTAAGCAAATCATTGGCAGATTTAGACTGCATGCATGGAAAAAAAGAGACTACAGCAGCAAAGGAAGTGCTTCGAATTATTCTCAGGCTCTCACGCAAACTTCACTTACCAATCACTTCTATATTATCAATTTTACACCTCACGTTGATAAAATTCTATCACGCTAAAATCTTTTACAATCATCCTCATCCATTCATATCTTCATTATTTTCTCCATTTGTTTGCACTATGGGTGAGGTTTTTTTGAAAATAGAAACAGGTGCTGCATTATCTGGCAAATAAGTACTGCTGCAGATGTGACTAAATTCCTTTTTTTGTCGTTAGGGCTCAAATCGTGCTATAATTAAGAAAATTCAGTTGTCTGGCAGGCGCTTTGCAGGCAGGGCAAGATTCGGGAGGCGGGACTAAAATGAACTATGTTTTCATATCACCCAATTTCCCAAGGGGCTATTCAAACTTCGCCGTAAGGCTGAAGGCTGAGGGCGTGAATGTTCTGGGGCTTGGACAGGATAAGTATGACGAATTGAACAGCGACCTTAAAAGGACCCTTACGGAATACTACAGGGTAGAGAATATGGAAAACTATGATGAAATGCTGAAGGCCATAGGGTACTTCACGCACAAGTACGGGAAGATCGACAGGATCGAATCGCACAACGAGCACTGGCTCATGCAGGATGCAAGGCTGCGCACCGACTTCAATGTCCATGGGCTGAAGACCTGTGATATGGACAAGATGAAGTACAAGTCGAAGATGAAGGAAGTCTTCAGGTCATGCGGTATACCGGTAGCAAGAGGTGCGGTGGTGACGGACGAAGAGGAAGCTAAGGTCCTCATAGCTGAATATGGTTACCCTGTTGTCGTAAAGCCTGATATGGGAGTAGGGGCTCAGGATACCATGCTCCTTGTAAGCGACAGGGATGTAACTGATTTCTTCAGCACCAGGGCGGGAAAAGAATATATACTCGAGGAGTTCATAGAAGGAGACATACACAGCTATGACGGCTTGGCCGACCAGGATGGAGATGTTGTATTCTCATCAAGCTTCATATTCAGCAACGGTATAATGGATGTGGTGAACTCAGACCTTGATATTTTCTACTATTCGCAGAAGCAGATCCCCGATGACCTTGAGGAGATGGGAAGGAAGGCTGTAGCAGCATTTGGCCTTAAAGAGAGGTTCTTCCATATTGAGTTCTTCAGGACGAAGCTCGGAGAGCTTGTGGCTCTGGAGGTCAACATCAGGCCACCCGGAGGCTACTCCGTGGATATCTGGAACTTTGCCAACGATGTCGACATGTACAGGCAGTATGCCCAGGTCGTGGTAAGAAATGCATATGATGCTGATCTTCTCGGGAAATACTACTGCGTATACACAGGAAGGAAGCTGACTGCAAACTACAGGAATTCAGTGGATGAGGTAGTGTACAGGTACAATACCGGGATACTCTACCATGGCGAAATACCGAAGATATTGTCCAAGGCGCTTGGCGACTACGCATTCATATTCAGGGTTGAGGAATTCGAAGACCTGAGGGAAAGGGTGAAATTCATCCTCGAAAAGAAATAGCAGAAGAAAAATGACATAAGGGAACCAAGGAGGAACAGAAATGCAGATAAATTATCAGAAGATCTACAGCAGGAACCTTAACAGGGATATCGAGTTCAAGAGCTACGGACATGCCGGCAAACCTATGATAGTATTTCCGTCATCAGGAGGAAGGTTCTACGAGTTCGAGGACTTCAAGATGATAGATGCCATTGCGCATCTCATAGACAGAGGACTTGTGAGGGTATTCACACCCGACTCAGTCGACTCCGAAAGCTGGTACAACTACGGGCTGCCAAGTGAAGAAAGGGCAAAGCGACACAACCAGTACGACCTGTTCATAGTAGATGAGCTGGTGCCGCTTATCAAGGAGCAGACCGGATGGTACGGCGGGTTCATAGCCCACGGCAGCAGCATGGGTGCGTTTCATGCGCTTAACATATACCTCAGGCATCCTGATGTGTTTGATGCTACGATAGCTCTCAGCGGCATATACGATGCAAGATTCTTCGTAGGTGAAGACTTCGGCTACAACGTGTACATCAATTCGCCTGTTGATTACCTTAAGAACATCGATGACCCATATTATATCGACAGATACAGGAACGGAGACATCATTGTCTGTGTAGGTCAGGGAGCTTTCGAAGCTGAATCAATTAGGGACACCAGACTGATCGGAGAAATATTCAGGGAAAAGAACATACCTGCATGGGTGGATTTCTGGGGATATGAAGTGGCCCATGACTGGCCATGGTGGAGAGTCCAGATAGTGTACTTCCTTGAAAGGCTTCTGGAATACAGAGGAATGATCTAGGACAATTGAAATGCCAGCTGGAAGCTTCTTGAAAAGCTGCCAGCTGGCATTTTTAGTGATTGAAGTTATTAAAGCAAATGTGCCCACATCAGATTTATGACTAGCCTATCAGTGAAAGAGCTGAGAAATAGATCACTGGTACCAGAAGTGACGGAAGCATGTTTGAGATCTTGAGCTTCGCATCAAGAACCATATTAAGTCCAAGCCCCAGGATCATGAGGGATCCGGTGGAAGCGAGTGCTGTGATAAGCTCCGGTGTCATGAATGGCTTCAGTATCCCTGCAAAAATAGCTATGGAGCCCTGATAGGTGAATAGTGGGAGTGTTGAGAGCATTACTCCGGCAGCACCGATTGTCCCTGCAAAAACAATGGAGGAAATTCCGTCCAGTACGGATTTTGCGAATAGCGTAGTATGGTCTCCGGTAAGTGCTGATTCAATGGGCCCGATTATGGCCATGGAGCCTACGCAGAAGAGAAGTGTCGCCGTAAGGAACCCTTCCTTGAGCCCGCTTCCTTCATCAGCCTTCAGCATTGTCTCAAGCCTCTGGGAGATCCTTTCCAGGAAGCCCTCGATATCGAGCGTTTCTCCGATAACAGTACCTATAGCCATTGAGATTATGAGAAGCAGTGGATTTTTTGTCTCCAGAACTCCTGCGATACCGATATATATGACACAGAGTCCAAGGACCCTGAATACACTTGCAGATGTCTGCTTGTTTATCTTCTTTTTGAATATGAATCCTAACAGGCTTCCGCCTAATATCGCCGCTACGTTGACGAAATTTCCCAGCATCATGTGAACGACCGCCTTCCTTTGTTTATGCATCTTTATACCTACCCATGTATTATATCACAGCAATTTCAGAATACACCTGCAAAATATGCAATTATGTAAATACATACAGGTGCAAACGGTAATAAATCAGGAGTGTAGGAAATTGTAATTTGCAGCACCTGGAGCCGGTAATACAGTATTCATATCGATACATTTTTGCCGGGGCGGCTTTTTTTGAGGAATGGCATAGTGATGAACCTGACCACACTTATTGGCCCAAATCACGATCCTCGTGGTAAAATGGACAGAGTAGATTTTTGGAGTTGATGATTTGAAGAAGATAGTGTTTTTTGATATTGACGGGACCCTTGTGGAATACAGGATAGGCAAGGACAAGGTGTCTGATGCCACGATAAGGGCGTTTGAAGAGATAAGGCAGAAGGGTGGAAAGGTCGTATTATGTTCTGGAAGGGCACTTTCAGTTATGGACGACCATATCAGGAGCCTTCCTGTGGATGGGTATGTCACTTCCAATGGGGCGTATGCTGAAATCGACGGCGAGATAGTCCATAATGTAAGCCTTACAGGAGACAGGCTTGCAGAGGTCCTTGATTTCCTCGACGAGAACAAGATCATGTATATTGCTGAAACTCAAGAGTTCTCCTACTACAGCCATATTAATGACAAGGAGCTTGTTGATTATGTGACTTTAGCGAAGATGCCCAGAAAGTATGCAAAGGATGCAGGGGCAAGGGATTACCAGGGAGTAAACATGTTCATAATGTTCCTGGACACCAAGGAGCAGGAGGAAAAGGCAAGGGGATTCCTTCGCGAATTCACGTTCATAAGGCAGACGGGCTACAGAGCCTACGACGTACTGTTCACATCAAGCTCCAAGGCTGAGGGTGCGCTTGCGGTAAGGAGGCACTTCGGTGAGGACCATGAGACCTATGCTTTCGGTGACGGGATGAATGACAGGACGCTATTCAGCGTGGTAGATGTAAGCATCGCCATGGGAAACGCCTGTGATATCCTGAAGGAAGAGGCTGACCATATAACAGAGGATGTGGACAAGGAGGGTGTTCTCAAGGCTCTTGTTAGTCTTGGTCTGGTTTCTTCAAATCTGGGCTGAAAATGAACAATCCATAAACATGAAGACTGTATCAGCAGTTGGCAGTTTTTACCGAATTTAGTACATGTTTAAGTGGGCAGACCTTTATTGAAAATGGATTTCACAACAGAAATCCCTGTAAATGAAGATTTGCCTAATATTTTATCTGATTTCTGCAATCGTGCTAATTATTGACTTTTGTCATAAATTGACTTGAAAACTAACTTTCGTTAATATATTATCAATATATAAGGAAAGTTGGTGGACTTAATGGATGCTGCAAACAGGACTGGTTTTGGAATTAACAATTCCGACACATATCATGGTCTGAGGGAATCTGAGCTCGAGAACCTTCTCGAAGAGGTAGATCCTGAGGGCTTTATTCCCATGAAATGCAATGCCACCTTCATAGTTTCGGAAGACCTGAGGATAACACATGAAGAAAAGAAGGACATAGCAAGACTTCCGATAATCAGGGACACAAGGGTCAATCAGAAGCTGTCCGAGAACACACTTCTTGGCTGCATATCCAAAGAAGCCAGGGACAGGAAGAAACCGATAACAAGGAGACTTAACTCCGGAGCCATAGCCTGCGCAGTTCCTGTATTTTCTGCGGGCTACATGAAGGGGATAGTTGTATTCTTCTACACTGAACTCAATGAGGATGAACTTGTAGAGAGGATCGGAGAGATAGCAGACACTACGCTTAATGATGCGTATCTGAAGGCTCAGGGCTTCGACAAGACGACGATTCATTCAAGGGAAGCTCTCGCCAAGGATGCACCGATAACCCTGGAGGAATATGAGAAGTTTGCGATAATAAACGCAGGTGAAGCCCTTAAGTGGAACATATCCAAAATGGCAAGGACTCTTGGCATAGGCAGAAACACGCTTTACTACAAGATGAAGAAATACGAGATAGGTTAAGTGTTCAAAAAACGAACTGATATAAACCGAGATGGTTCGTTAATTAACGATTTATTTACAATCATGTTAAAAAAATATCTATAATTTCTGATATACTAATTTCATGGATAAGCTCCCATATCCAAGGGTAGTAATACCCCTACCCTTTGTAACTATACTGTTTCCCTGAAAAAGGACCCCGCATGGGGTCCTTTCTCATTTGGGATGAATTATCATGATGGTATTCCGGATATTATCCTTAAGGCTCAGGGGGGTAAATGGGGGAAATTTCAGCTTATGAATATCTCCTTTGGCTAATCTTCAACCGAAATCAGGTTGCTGAAATACTTTACTTTGCCTTCAAGTACGTTGTCATAGAACATCTGCTTCGAGTCGATATATTCAATTGATCCGGTAAGTTCGCGTATCCTATCGACCAGGACCTTCCTTTGGGCTTCAAGCATTGCCTTGCGCTCACTTATGGAAGACTCTCCAGCCATGCACAGGTCCAGATAAACCTTCATGTCACTGATGCTCATTCCGCATTTCCTGAGGCAGGTAAGGCCATCTATCCAGCTGACATCCCTGTCATCGAATATCCTGTGGTTGTTCTTGTCACGCTTCACATTAGGCACCAGGCCTTCATTGCAGTAAAACTTTAGTGCCTCATAGGTCATTCCGACTCTCTGGCTGGTTTCCTTCATGGTATACATAGCTTATCCTCCAAAATTATGTCATAAGTATTGACCGGTAGTAGCTAACGGGGTATATATTTGAAGTGTAATGAACATTGCCGATTTAATCAAGGAGGTCATGTAATGGATCATGTTATTTTGAACAATGGAGTTAAGATGCCTCTTCTCGGATTTGGTGTCTACCAGATTCCAAAGGAGGACTGTGAGAGGTGCGTACTGGATGCGATAAGTATTGGTTACAGGCTGATTGACACTGCTCAGTCCTACTTCAATGAGGAAGCCGTTGGAAGCGCCATAGAAAAATGCGGAGTTCCACGAGATGAGCTGTTTATAACGACAAAGGTATGGATAGACAATTACGGGTATGATAAGACAAGGAGATCGGTCCTTGAATCGATGAGGAAGCTCAGGACAGATTACCTTGATCTGGTTCTCCTTCACCAGCCTTTCGGCGACTACTACGGTGCTTATCATGCGCTGGAGGTCCTGTACAGGGAAGGGAAGATCAAAGCTATTGGAGTAAGCAACTTTTATCCTGACAGGCTTTCGGATATTGCAGCCTTCAATGAGATAGTGCCACAGGTCAACCAAGTGGAGACCAATCCGCTTAACCAGCAGATAATGGCTCAGGAGAACATGGTGAAGAATGGCGTGCAAATTGAAGCCTGGGCTCCCTTTGGAGAAGGAAGGAATGGAATATTCGAAGATCCGGTGCTCAAGGAAATCGCTCAAAAGCACAACAAGAGCGTAGCTCAGGTAATCCTGAGATGGCTGATCCAAAGAAAGGTTGTAGCACTTGCCAAATCCACACACAGGGAAAGGATACAGCAAAACTTCGAAGTGTTCGACTTTGAGCTGCCGGCAGAGGACATGGAAACCATCAGAACCCTGGATACAGGTAAGAGCCTGTTCTTCTCACATCAGGAGCCAAGCACTGTTGACCTTTTCGTAGAACTTATCAAGAAGAGAAGGGACCTTATGTAGAAATAAAGTTAGAAGCTTCAGTCCAGGCACATGGCTCACATGGACTTAACAAGATGAGTTATGTACAGCCTTTTGAGCAAAACATTTTTGCAACAAAATCAATACCCCAATCCACCTGGTTAATAAAAGGTTGGATTGGGGTGTTTCGTTTATTCAAGTATCTCCTCAAGGACTCTGCCGTCAGTGTCATACAGGACTGTCCCCATCGCTTTCGCAAATGTGGGTCCCTCATCAATTAGCGACATTGACGGGATTGCAATGCCCTTCCTGATTCCATTCCCCATGGCGAAAAACACTGTAGTATAGTTTTCCTTGTCAGGTGAGAAGCCGTGAGTCGATATGGACTCCTCAAACCAGCCATCGATTGCCGGTGGTATCGGAGCTACGGCAGGCTTGTCGATATCAGGAAGGAACTTGAAACCGCATGATGCTTCAAGCATGAATGCAGCATCGCGGCTTGCGCCTAAAGCAGCTGCCTCATCGGAAGAGTATACCTTCTCGATTCCGTATGAGGGTATCGATTCAAGAGTTTTCAGGATCGACTCAACCTTCGAATATGTCTCAGTGTCGCTTCTGTCTTTGACATGAACATAGGAGGAACCCTCCAGGGTCTGTGCATATGCCTTCCAGTCAGTTATCTTTCCCCCTTTTGCTTCTATAAGCCCCTTGTCCTTGAGTATGGAGTTAAGGTATATTATGTTCTTTACCGGAATCTGGTCATGGTCACCAAGAACGAACAGCGTAGTATCCTCCATGAGGCCTTCTTCTTCCAGGACGTCCAATATGTCGGTGAGTCTTCTGTCGTGCCTTAAAAGGGCTGAATCAGCTTCTTTGGAGGCATATCCGTGGTGATGCCTCATTGAGTCAAGGTCAACGTAATGGATCATTATGACATCGGGCTTCTTTTCCTTAATCGTCCATAGCGCGCTCTGGTGGACAAAATCATCAAGCATTGGCTGCCTGGTGCCCTGCCTGGTCTTTCCGAACCTTTTCTGGAGTAGAAGGAGATAGTCCGGTGTTCCGTTTGCAAGTGAAACGGCGATCTGGTTCTTCCATGGCCTGTTGGCATATATCTCAGGCATGTTCCAGGTTATGGCCGACTTTCCTGTAACCGGCCAGAGCAGAGAAGCTACTGTCATGCCTTTTCTTAGTGCAGCATCGTAGAACGTATCTGTCTTTATGTGGTCCCTGGTCCAATGCCAGTCGGGATCCTTTCTGCCTGGCTGAAGCAGCTGATTAGAGGTTACACCATGGGTAATTGGAAGCATCCCGGTAGAGATCGAGCAATGGGCAGGATATGTAAGGCTGGGATAAATGCTCCTTACTTGTTCGCAATAGGAGCCATCCCTGTACAGCCTTGAAAAACCCGGCAGATGCTTCAGAGTATCCATGTCACGTGAAGAAAGCGCATCAAAGGAAATTATGACGAAACGTCTTTTGCTGTTTATTGTTTGCATATGAACCTCCTGGGAAATTCTGTATCATACTTTACAGAATACCATGGAATTGTAAACTATCTCTGAAGTACAATGACTATATGGGAATTATAAGACCGATGGAATTAAGAAACTCGGAGGAGAATATGGTTAAGATCGGAAACAGCTGGGATAAGGTACTTGAAGGGGAGTTCGACAAGGAATACTACCTTAAGCTTAGGGAATTCCTGAAGGAAGAATACAGGACGAAGGTAATATATCCTGACATGCACAATATATTCAACTCGCTTAAGCTTACCTCATATGAGGATGTCAAGGTAGTCATACTTGGACAGGATCCGTATCATGGTAAAGGGCAGGCCCACGGACTGGCCTTCTCTGTGCAGAAGGGAGTACCTAAGCCTCCTTCGCTCCTTAACATATTCAAGGAGCTTAAGGATGACCTGGGATATCCGATCCCAGGTCATGGAAACCTTGAGTCCTGGGCAAGGCAGGGTGTGCTTCTGCTAAACACTGTCCTAACAGTCAGGGAAGGGCAGGCCAACTCACATCAGGGCAAGGGCTGGGAGATATTCACAGATACAGTGATAGTGCATCTTTCAAAGAGGGAAGACCCTGTCATATTCCTGCTCTGGGGAGCGCCTGCGGGAAAGAAGGAAGCCCTCATTGATGAAAGGCACCGGGTACTCAAGTCCGTTCATCCAAGCCCGCTTTCAGCCCACAGGGGCTTCTTTGGATCCAGGCCATTCAGCAGGACCAACGACATACTAAGGGATATGGGTAAGGAACCTATAGACTGGATGATCGGGGAATAAAGAAACAAAGAAAAATCAGACAGAACAGAGGAGTTTTGTAACTCAATTTCAAATGGTTAATTCAAAATTACCAGTAAAAACGATGAAGAATTTACAGTATTATGGCATAATTAAGTCATAATAATGCAAGGAACTGATTTTATGCCTCAGATTAGAAATGGTGAAGAATTAATTGATGGGAGTGTAATCTTCAACGAATTGAGAGCAAAGTATGGGTATAAATAAATATAGTTTTAAGTTCACTCCAAAAGCATCCGAAGATATTAGAGAAATATTCGAGTGAATTTCTCTCCACTTGTTTAATGATATTGCTGCAGCAAGACTTATGAATGCTGTTGAGACATCCATAACTAGACTGGGTGATTTTCCATTTTCCGGAAGTGAATTTGAGGATGAGTATCTGAGGGCGAAAGGTTATAGGAAACTGATAGTAGAAAGTTACATCATAATCTATCTTGTAGATGATAAAATCAAGAAGTTGTGATAATGAGAATCCTGTATGGAAAGCGTAAATATGAGGACTTGCTTAAGAAATAAATATTTCCTCATAGTTCGGCTCATTAAAGAAAACCTAATGATACAAAGTATAAGGACAAGGCAATAATTAGTATCGCCTTGTCCTTTGAATTTTCTAAAGTTCCGCGAATCTTCTTTCAACAAGCCTTTCTAAGAACTTGTGGGTCATGACCACCAGCGCACCGAATATGACAAGGAGGCCAAGGAATGCCGGGATGAGGGATGGTGAAAGCTTTGTGGAGAGGAAGATCATTCCTCCTCCGAAAATGAAGCTTCCAAACATCTGGAACATTGAGTTCAGGTTCTGTTTCACTGCCTTCTGTTCGCTGTCCCATTCAAGCTTCGGCATATATACGTCGATGGCTATCGAGAACTGGTTTATGAATATTGAGGCAAGGATGAAAAGTGGTATTGAAAGCAGGACTACGATCATTGACGGCCTGAACAGCCAGATCAGAAGTACGTACAGGACTACTGCTGCAGCACCTTCAACATAGAAGGAGCTCAGTATCTTTGCGTAAAGCTGTGTCATGTATGGGACAGGTACGTACTTCATGAAGAAGAAATTCTTACCTTCCCTGGAGATTGAAGTCGATGAAATTATATTCAGTCCACCGAGGATAAGTCCAAGGGCTGCCATGACAACCAGGAGATTTGCGTCTCCGGCTGATCGGATGAAGGCCATTATCTCCTTGATCTCCGCGCTGTCAGGACCATCAATTAGAAATGGGATGATGAAGAACAGCGGGAATATCAGGGAAACGAGCACACAGTTCATGAAATATGCAGGTGTCCTAATGAGGAGCTTCAGCTCCTTGAGTGAGTATGCGAGAAGTATTGGCTTTGAGCTGGTTTCCTTCTCGAGCTCGCCTGTAGAAAGCTTCTTCCTTCTTGATGAGCTGTCAAGTACACCCATGACTCCCTTGAAGTAAATGGCGTTTCCTACAAGATAGAAGACAACCATGGACAACAGGGATATTGCTATCAGCGCAAGGAGATACATGAGGCCGCTGAAGCCATCGAAGCCTATGAGAGCCTCACTTGCGAGGTATGACGTGGGGAATGCAAGTGAAGTAATCTTTATTGCAGGCAGCTGTGAAAGGTCAGTGATGACCATGCTTCCTGTCGTCGCCCTCTGAGCGATGTACTGGATGCCGAAGCTGAAGCCTAAAGAAATGCCAAGGCCGAATACTCCGGCGATCATGTTGAACCTGTCCTTGTTCTTGATACCCTTGCCGGCTCTCATTATGACCATCGCTATAAGCGAAGCGAAAACCATTGGAAGCACAGGCACGAACAGTGTGATCAGAATGAGATAAAGGTAGAACAGGGGTCCTGCCTTGTCAAGGAACCCATATACAAGGAGCACCGGCATGAAGAGCATGCCGTATATGAAATACTGGTATACGAGGGCGACGAGGAACTTTGACATCAGTATCTCGCCTGGCTTTACCGGCAGGAACAGATAGTTCTCGATATCCCTTGAGAAGTAGAACACGTTCATTACATAGAATATGCCGAACATGAATACGGTTATTCCGGATGCAGGCACAGCAAGCCTTATTATTAGCGACTGGAAGCCGTACATGCTGAGAGAGTCATACAGCAGGTATGCGAAGCTTCCGGTGGACATTCCCATTGAAAGGAAGAGCAAAAGGAAGAGGAGTATCTTCACAGGCCTCCTGCTGAATATGCTCTTCTTTCTCTTGCTGCCAATTCCAAGGTTTGAGAGCGTCTCATCGCTTCCGAACATGGTCTTTGTCAGGTGGAAAATATGGTTACTCATCTTTTGTCATCTCCAGGAATATGTTCTCAAGACTCTCGTTCTCTTTCGCCAGCTGTCTCAATTCATCCATGGTGCCTGAGAACATTAGCTTGCCCTTGTTTATAATGCCGACCCTGTCGCAGAGCTTTTCGGCGACCTCCAGCACGTGAGTGGAGAAGAACACCACGTTTCCCTTGTCGGCATGGTCCCTCATCATCTCCTTGAGCATATATGAGGATTTGGGGTCAAGTCCGGTCATGGGCTCATCGAGTATCCATGCGCTGGGCTCGTGTACCAGGGCACCCATAAGGACGATCTTCTGCCTCATTCCGTGTGAATAGCCGGATATGGTGTCGCCTAAAGCGCTTTCCATGTCGAAGCGCCTTGCAAGGCTTTCGATCCTTTCCTTCCTTACATCGCCGGGGACCTGGTAGATGTCCCCCATGAAGTTCAGGAACTCTATGCCCTTGAGCCTCAGGAACATGTCCGGATTGTCCGGCACATAGCCGAATTCCTTCTTTGCCTCCAGAGGGTCAGTAAGCATGTTCTTTCCGTTTATCATTATCTCGCCTGAGTCCTGCCTGAGGATTCCGGTGAGCATCTTTATCGAAGTTGTCTTTCCGGCGCCGTTAGGCCCCAGGAATCCGTAGATTTCGCCGGGATAGAGGTCGAGTGTGAGGTTGTCGACAGCCTTTACCGTACCGCCATATACCTTGGTAACATTCTTGAAGCTGATCATAATGTCCTCCTTGAATATTCATAATCACCATATATTATACCACTACTAAAGTGCAGTTTCGATTAAGCGAAGATTAAACATGAGTTTTCCCAAGAATTTCAATTTGGTTCACATATGCCGGGGTCTATCTTGGTATAATCTACGTAAAGACTGGTTTTGAGGAGTGATTGATTTGAGGCTAATTGTCAACGCGGATGATTTCGGAGTGTCAAGGGCTGTGAATCTGGGAATCATAGACTGCTTCAGGAAAGGGATTGTCACATCGGCAACCATAATGATGAACATGCCGCAGGCTGAGGATGCCGTCATGCTTGCAAGGGAACACGGGCTGCCTGTAGGACTGCATCTTGTCATGACATCAGGATTCCCGGTTTCCGAGGACGTACCGAGCCTTGTGGGCGAGGACGGCAGGTTCAGGAAGAGGAAGGAGCAGCTAAAGGGATATTCATTGAAGGATGTGGAGAAGGAGTTCAGGAGCCAGATAGAAAAGGCTCTGATGCTGGGTCTTACACCATCGCATCTCGACAGCCATCATCATGTACATATGGAGCCTGGAATATCCGACATAGTTGGAGAGCTCGCAAAGGAGCTAATGGTTCCTGTGAGGATACATACAAAGGACCATGTACCGGAAGGTCTCAAGGGAATTCCATCGCCAGACAGGATGATAGCGAGCTTCCATGGTGACGACCTGACTCCGTTAGACCTTGAAAAGGCCATAGAGGCGGCTTCAAAGTATGAGGTGGCGGAGCTCATGTGCCATCCCGGATATCTCGATACCTTTGTCATGGAGAATTCGAGCTACAACAAGGAAAGGGCCAAAGAACTGGATGTCCTCGTATCTGAGGAAGCAAGGGAGATAGTCAAGAGGCACGGCATAGAGCTAATAAGCTTTAAAGACCTATAGAAAGAAGCGGCTGGAATATCCGGCCGCTTCTTCTTGAGTTGATGCTATTATTTCTCCTTCAGTATGTCCCTGATCTCAGTGAGAAGAAGCTCTTCCTTGGTAGGAGCAGGTGGAGCCGCTGGAGCTGCCTCCGCTTCCTTCTTCTTCATCTTGTTGATGTTCTTGATCATTATGAATATTACTAGGGCGATTATCAGGAAATCAAAGATATTCTGGATGAAGTTTCCGTAGAGAATCTCCGCACCGCCGACTGTCGCCTTGAGCTCAGTGAACTTGGCACCGCCGAACAGCAGGCTGACTATAGGCATAAGTACGTCATTGACAAGGGAAGCAACGATCTTTCCGAATGCTCCGCCTATGATTACACCGACAGCAAGGTCGATTACATTGCCTCTGATTGCAAAGGCCTTGAATTCTTCCATGAATTTTTTCATTTCATTCACCTCCAATTCCATAATATCACAGTATATTAACATATATCAGGAACAATCCGTGAATTTACACTAAATTAATGTGTAGAAGCAGTCAGATATACTCAAAGTGGCTGATTCAGGCGATATTGAAGCCTCAGTGTGGTATACTTAAATGAGTGATAGCACACAAAAAGAAAGCAATGTGTGCCGTTTAAGGCAAGTTTAATTAGATTGTGAGAAATTTAATATCAGAGTCGGACAATGCTTGTCCGAATTGGAAGGTAGTGTTAGCTTTGGAGAACGGTGGCAAGGGGAATCTCCTCAATCATATAGTCAGGGAATGGGTGATACCGATACTGGCGGCATTCATGCTGGCTTTTCTTGTAAACAAGTTCCTGATATTCAGGATAGAGGTGCCGACAGGCTCCATGATACCTACGATAAACATAGATGACAGGATCTATGTTGTAAGGGTATACAATCCTGAAAAGCTTGAGAGAGGCGATATTGTCGTATTCAACTTCGTGGAGGGCGGCAACACCCTGCTGATCAAAAGGCTCATAGGACTGCCTGGAGACAGGGTCGAGCTGAGATCCGGTGACCTGTATGTCAACGGGGAGCTTTATCCAGAGGAGTACGTCAAGAATGACCTTGATTTCAACACAGTCTTTGAGGTTCCTGAAGGCAAGTTCCTGTTCCTTGGAGACAACAGGGCTACATCGAACGATGCCAGGTTCTGGGACGAACCCTACATTGACATGGGTGAAGTGATCGGCAAGGGAGGTCTCAGGGTATATCCGCTGTCTGACATCGGATTCCTGAAATAACTATGGAAATTAAAGAAACTCTTTCAAACATGAAAGAAGACATGATAAATGACATATTGAGCCTGCTTGAGATAGAGTCTGTCGCTGGCGAGCCTTTTGAGCTGATGCCAGAGGGCAAGGCTGTTAACGAGGCCCTTGAAAGGGCACTTGAAATCGGAAGAAGGATGGGCTTTCAGGTAAGGAGCCTGGCAGGTCATTCAGGATACATAGAGTACGGGACAGGAGAAGAATACGTGGCTGTACTTGGACATCTTGATATAGTTCCTGTAGGGTCTGACTGGACCAGGGATCCCCATGGGGAGATCGTGGGAGATAGGATCTACGGAAGAGGAGCCATCGATGACAAGGGGCCGATGATGGCTGCACTGTATGCACTGAAGGCCATAAAGGAAGAAGGCACTGCGCTTTCGAGAAGGATACGGCTCATTTTCGGAACCAGCGAGGAAACCGGGGGTCCGGACATAAAGAACTATCTTATGACTGAAAGCCAGCCTGCTGCAGGCTTTACCCCTGATGCGGAATTTCCTGCGATCAATGCAGAGATGGGTATACTGATAATCAAGCTTACAAGGGAACTGCCGGACAGGAACATCACGATTAAAGGTGGAAGCGCTGTCAACATGGTCCCGGACAGGGCCAGGGCGGTGATAAGCCACGATGACGGCACAGAAACAGTGATTGAGGAAAAGGGTATATCAGCTCATGGAAGCACGCCTCACAAGGGCGAGAGCGCCATCTGGAAGCTTGTAGGACATCTTCATGAAATGAAGGTGCCAGGACATCTTCGCGAAACGAAGATTTCAGGAGGCCTCGATGAGACTATAGGATTCATAAATGATTACCTGTGTAGAGATACAGACGGATCGGCACTCGGAATCGACCTTGCTGATGAAGCCTCAGGAAAGCTTGTGATGAACATGGGAACCCTGGAACTGAAGGACGGCAAGCTTGAGATAGGACTTAACATAAGGTATCCCGTTACTTATTCCGGTGATGATGTTCTCGCTAAGCTTGAAGAAAAAGTGAAGCTAAATGGCTTCAGGATGGTCGTTGAGCATGAGGACAAGCCCCTTTACTACCCGGTTGACCATGAGCTTGTATCAAGGCTTATGGATGCCTACAGGGAGACTACAGGGGATCTGAGAGGACCGCTTGCCATTGGCGGCGGTACCTATGCCAAGGAAATGAAGAACATTGTGGCCTTCGGGCCTATGCTGCCCGGAAGAGAAGACGTCGCCCATCAGGCGGACGAATACATAAGCGTTTCCGACCTGATGCTGTGTGCGGAAGTATATGCAAAGGCCATGAAGGCTTTAGCTGAATGAAGGTGAAATATTGTGAACAATGACAAGAAAAAAGGCGACAATGACAACAGAAATCTGAAGTTCTACGCAGTGTATTTCGTTGCGATACTTATCATGGTAACTGTCTTCAACTACTTCATGAATGACATAAGGAACAAGAGACAGTATTATAATGAGTTCTATGCGGCCCTCAAGGCTGACAGGATCGCTGAGATAACCGTAGACGAATCCCAGAGGATATACACGTATACCATGAAGGAAGGCGACGAGCTCGCAGGTCTCCAGCTGTATACGGGAATGGTCACAGGGGATGAAGAGGTCCTTTCCCTGATCAAGGAAAAGGAAGTGGACATATATTCAAAGCCTGTTGAGACGGCAAGCCCTCTCATGACGCTGCTGTTCTCATGGGTGCTGCCCCTTGGACTACTGCTCTTCCTCGGAAGCTATCTGATGAAGAACATGGAGAAGCGTGGCGGAAGCATGATGAGCTTCGGAAAGAACACCGCAAAGCTGTATGAGAGCGATACAGGTGTTACCTTCAGGGATGTAGCAGGACAGGAGGAAGCCAAGGAATCACTTATTGAGATCGTAGATTTCCTTCATAATCCTCAGAAGTATGTGGACATCGGAGCAAGGCTTCCCAAGGGAGCACTGCTTGTAGGACCTCCTGGAACAGGAAAGACACTGCTTGCCAAGGCAGTTGCCGGAGAGGCCAAAGTGCCCTTCTTCTCGCTTTCAGGCTCAGCATTCGTCGAGATGTTCGTTGGAATGGGAGCAGCAAGGGTCAGGGACCTGTTCAAGGAAGCCATGGCCAAGGCACCTTGCATAATCTTCATAGATGAGATAGACGCCATAGGAAAGTCCAGGGAAACCGGAGGACTTCCAGGCGGAAACGACGAGAGGGAACAGACGCTGAACCAGCTCCTTGCTGAGATGGACGGATTCGATTCCTCAAAGGGTATAGTACTTCTTGCTGCGACCAACAGACCGGAAGTGCTGGACAAGGCCCTTCTGAGGCCGGGAAGGTTCGACAGGAGGATAATAGTAGACTCCCCTGACCTCAAGGGAAGGGAAGCAATACTCAAGGTGCATTCAAAGGACGTCAAGATGGGCGAGGATGTCAACCTCAATGAGATAGCGAAGGGTACTCCCGGAGCTGTCGGAGCCGACCTTGCAAACATGATCAATGAGGCTGCCCTGAGGGCAGTAAAGAACGGCAGGAAATTCGTAATGCAGGAGGACCTCCAGGAATCAATAGAGGTCGTAATAGCAGGACAGCAGAAGAAGGACAGGATAATGTCCGCAAATGAGAAGAGGATAGTCGCGTTCCACGAGATAGGGCATGCGCTTGTAGCTGCAATGCAGAAGGGAACGGATCCTGTAATAAAGATAACCATAATACCAAGGACAATGGGTTCACTTGGCTACACAATGCAGGTGCCTGAGGACGAGAAGTACCTCATGTCCAAGGACGAGATGCTGAAGGAGATAGCGATACTCTTCGGCGGCAGGTCAGCAGAAGAGGTTGAGTTCGGATCAATTACCACAGGAGCCTCCAATGACATAGAGAGGGCGACCCAGCTTGCCAGAAGGATGGTGTCCATGTACGGTATGAGCGATACCTTCGACATGATGGCGCTTGAATCCATAAGAGGCCAGTATCTGGACGGACGTGCAGTCCTTAATGTCAGCGATGAGACCGCTACCAAGATAGACGAGGAGACTCTGAAGCTCATAAAGGCAGGACATAAGACCGCTCTTGAGATACTGAACGAAAACAGGGAGCTTCTCACTGTGCTTTCAGAAAAGCTTCTTGAGAAGGAAACCATGACCGGCGAAGAGTTCATGGAAGTCGTCAGGGAATTCAAGGGAGAAGGTTTCGGAAGAAAGGAAGTTCAGGTAACAGAAGCTTCAAAAACGGAAGAAACTGCTGTTGCAGGATCTGAGGTTGAAGACACGGTTAACGAGCTTGATGAGATGAGGTATGCGATAACTGAGGACCTTGAGGGAGACTCGGGGGACGAATAGGCATTACAATAACTACAAATGACCAATGGAATAAATAGACTTGTCAGCCGTGGCCTTTTTTGGCCACGGCTGAATGAATCAGGAGGCTTTACCTTGAAAAGATTGAACATTGACCTGCCCAAGGCAGAACTGGAGAAGGAAGAGAAATATCTTAAGGATGTATCGGAAAGGATCCAGGAGGATATACTCGAAAATACTTCCAAGAAACAGAAGGTCACTGAATTCATAGTTGAATACAGAAGGAACCAGATAGATGAGTATCGTCCTGATGAGGACAAGGTCATCGACTACTTCGACCATGAAAGGTTCGTACAGGAAGAGGCATATAGGGCTGTAGACAAGAGGCTCAACGAGCTGCAGGAGCTGTCATCGTCACCTTACTTCGGAAAGGTGGGCTTTTCGGAGGATGATACCGATGATGAGATCTATGTGGGCAAGTACAGTCTCATCGATGAGGATGGTGCCGAACCGCTGGTAGTTGACTGGAGAGCACCGATTTCATCCCTCTTCTACAAGGGCTCCCTTGGTGAGGCATCCTATGAGGCTCCGATCGGCAGGATAGATGTGGATATCACACTCAGGAGGCAGTTCATGATAAGGGACGGGCTTCTCAAGGGCGTGTTCGACTCTGAGAGCGACGTCAAGGACGAGATACTCATGGAGGTCCTGTCCTCAAAGGCTGGAAGCAGGCTCAAGGACATCATAATGACCATCCAGGAGGAGCAGGACTCCATCATAAGAGACAAGAGGGAAGGCGTAGTAGTTGTAAACGGGGTGGCAGGAAGCGGAAAGACGACCATAGCACTCCATAGGACAGCATACCTTCTCTACAACTACAGGAAGATGCTGGAGCACAAGGTGCTTATCCTTGGACCAAACAACATATTCATGGACTACATAGGCCATGTGCTTCCTTCACTTGGTGAAGAAGGCGCCAATCAGGATACCTTCAATGACCTTGCCATGAAGCTTCTTGAGATAGAAGACTCAAGTGTATTTTCAGGGGAGGACTTCATCGAAGCCATACTCGGGGGAGACGAGGAGCTTATCGCAGATACCAGAAGAAAGAGGGGAATGGCTTTCAAGAGTGAGCTTGAAGAACTTATAGCTGATGTTGAGTCCAGCTACTACAAGCCAAGGGACATTTCCTATCTTGGACATGAGTTAATATCTGCAGATGACTGGGAAAGGCTTCTCACTAAGGATTTCGGATCCCTTCCGTACTTCAGGAGAGGACTCAGGCTAAAGAGGCTGATCCTCGGAAGAATGAGGGAAGTGAGGGATGAGAAGAGGCACGAGATCGATGCAAAGTACAAGCGCCTGAGGCAGTCCCTGTCCAGTGAAGATGAGATAAACCAGCTTGACCATGCCAGGATGACTGAAATAAGGGCCTTGGTAGCAACCTTCGCTGAGAAGCGAGAGGAGTTTTCCGACCTTTCAAAGCATGATGCCCTTGAAATATACAGGAAACTCATGACCTTCGACTTCCTTACACAGGAAGACCTGGCACCGATGCTGTACATGACGAACAGGCTGAAGGGGATTAAGCTCCCGTTCGAGGTAAGGCACATTGTCCTTGATGAAGCACAGGAGCATTCACCTTTCCATTTCCTAGCGCTCAAGGAGATAACCGGATGTTCATCCTTCACAGTGGTAGGAGACACCAATCAGATGCTGCTTGAAGGGGAGTCAGTAATGAATGACCTCGGATTCTGCTTCAATGACATCAGGTACTTCCATCTCGAGAAGAGCTACAGGTCGACCCAGGAGATAATGGAATACGCCAACAGGTTTGCATCAGACAGGAGGATAGTGCCTCTTGTAAGAAACGGAAGGCCTGTGGACGAAAGGACCTGCCAAAGCCTTGAGAAAGCTGCAGTTGATATCACAGGACTCCTGACAGCCTACCGGGATACGGACCTGGGTACTACTGCAATACTTACCAGGGACATGGAGACAGCAAGACGGCTTTATTCACTCCTGAAGGGCAAGGTGAGCATAAAGCTCATCGACACTGAGGATGCATTCCTCACAGGCAGCACCTACATAATGCCTTCATACTACGCAAGGGGACTTGAGTTCGATGCTGTTGTTGTAGTATCTGACAAAACTGAAGAGGATAAGCAGGACCTCGTAATGTACATTATGGCAACGAGAGCGCTTCATGCTCTTGCATCTGTAAAGATAGGTCAATAAAACGGATCATACTGATAGTAAATATATATTTGAATCAGTGCTAATTTTTAAAGGTTATTTTCCCGATTGAAGGCTATAGTGAGATTGCGGGGAAGGTTCCTGATATTGAACTTCCAAAATTGAATTCAAGCGGCTGGAAATAATAGAATTGATCAAGAATGATAAGCAGCAAACTTGGTAGGCACAGATCAAAGAAATATGAAAAAACTGCAGGATATGAACATAGTTGCTAGAATTGGATCAGCAGCAGATGGATAGTTGGAACTCGACAGTTGAAGCCTGCCAATTAACCAAGTGGTCATTAGTGCAGCAAAACAATCATTTAATATCATTAGGATGGAGTATCGGGAGACTTGAGATCCTGGATGTGAAAAGTAAAGCAAAAGAAGGCACCATTCCACAATTTGATGGAATGATGCCTTCTTCGCTATATTCAACAAAAGCGATTCTTAAGCTTTCTTATATGTCGTTCTTTCCAGGCTTGACCATTGTGAAGGTGACTACCATTGCAACTGCGTAAAGTGCCAGGATGACATAGAGCACGTTGTTGTAGGAGTCGGTTTTCTTGAGTATGAGCGCGCTTATCTGGTTTCCTGTAAGACCTGCGATCGCCCATGCTGAAAGTGCAAGACCGTGGATAGTGCTTATGCTCTTCATTCCGAACCTGTCGGAGAGAAGTGTCGGAAGATTTGAGAATCCTCCGCCATAGCCGGCATTTATTACGCATAGCAGGGCTATTACAAGCGGTACAATGGCATTGTTTATGCCGTCAGTGACTATGACAAGGCCTGCAAGTGCCATAGAAATGGCGAATATGACCTTGTATATCGTGTTCCTGTCCTTGAGCCTGTCAGCAAAGGCAGAGAATCCAAGTCTTCCGCCTGCGTTGAATATGGCTGTGAGCGAGCTTATGGCTGCAACTGAAGTGAATCCGATGTGGTGAAGGATTCCCTTTTCCTGTGATATCAAGGCAAGGCCGCAGGCGATGTTTATGTAGAACATGAGCCAGATGCCTATGAAGGTCTTGTTCTTGAATATGACAAGAGGGCTTGATCCGCCAACCTTCTTGGGAGCTTCCTTCCAGCCGGCAGGCTTCTTGAGAAGAAGGTGGCCTGCAATCATCATGACAAAATAGATCACTGCAAGGATATAGAACATCTTGTATGTCCTTGTCGGGTCTGCAAGGCTTCCGTCTGCGTTGACCGCACCGAGAAGCATCTCGATCACCGGACTCGCTATGACCTTGGCAAGTCCAAAGCCGGCGACTGCTATTCCTGTAGCAAGTCCCTTCTGCTTGTCAAACCAGAGCATCAGCGTCTTTACAGGTGAAAGGTAGCCGATTCCGCAGCCGATTCCCATGATTACGCCGTATGTAAGGAATATTCCGGGAAGAGACTTCTGCTGTATGAAGAATCCTGTTCCAGCCATTCCTAACGAAAAGAATATGGCAGCTATAAGTGAAGACTTGTGAATATCCTTCTCGACTACATTGCCTGCGAATGCAGCGGACATTCCCAGGAAGAATATAGCAAGGCTGAAGGCCCATTCGACTGAGCTTGTAGGAGCTCCGATATAGCTTGCTATGTTGCCCTTTACCAGCGACCAGCAGTATATGGTACCGATGCTGCAGTGGATAAGCAGTGCCGGTATTGCCGCACGGGTCCATTTGTTTTCGAACTTTGTCATTAATTGCACCCCTCAATATAAATATGATTGCAAGTGTTAAAATACAAACAATATACATCCTACTACTTATTCTCATGAAAATCAATTTTTAAGTGAAATAAATATTGGGAAATCCGTTCAGAATCAAAGGAAATCGGTATCATGTGAAGAAGGGGACATATGAATGGCAGTTGGTTATCAATGATATCGTTTTAGGCAGATTGAGATTTATCGGTATGACCTTGGAAGAATATTATATGTTTTATCTGAATGCTCATTTTCTGTACTAAAGGAATTCAAAATCATATGAAAAGCCGGGATATCTCCCGGCTTAAGTCAAACCATATTAAAGGATGGTCACGTCAAGGTCCAGTGTTATGAATACCCTGGTATCCGGGAATTCATTGCTTACCATTTCAGTCAGCTCGTGCTTGATCGAAAGCCTTTCCTTCTCGGAGAGGTTCTTTGAATCAACGACAGCCTCGAATATGAGCATCTTGTGGTCCTTGAGGCCCGTATACCTGAAGTCATGCACTGAGAGGATCTTGGGGATCGAAAGAGCCAGCTCGGTTACCTTCTGCTGCACTGCAAGAAATGCATCGTCATGGTCATTGAGAGGGTCTATGTGGATGACAAGGTCTACTCCAAGCTCCTCATGCACCTTCCTCTCGATCTTATCGACAACGTTGTGGATCTCAACCAGATTCATGTCGAAGGGGACTTCAGCATGGATGCTGGCCATTGTCCTGCCGGGACCGTAGGAATGTATCGCAAGGTCATGGACAGCATAGATATGGTTGTAGGATACGACCTTGGACTTGATCTTCTCCGCAAGCTCCATATCCGGCTTTTCGCCTATTATGGTGTTGAGCGTCTCAAGTGTAAGCATAAGCCCGTTGTATATTATGTACAATGCTATTCCTATTCCGACGACTCCGTCGACAGGAAGGGTGGTGAACCTTGAAGCAATGAGCCCCAGCACGACAACTGATGTCGTGAATACGTCACCAAGGGCGTCGGTTGCAGTAGCCTCAAGGGTCTGGGAGCCTATCTTCCTGCCCAGCCTCTTGTAGAACATGTGCATGAAGTACTTGAGGACAATGGAAAGTACGAGTATCAGTGTTGTTGACCACTCGGAGCTGACAGGGCTTGGATCCACTATCTTCTTCCATGATGACAATATGAACTGGAAGCCTACGAACATTACCAGTACGGAGATCGTAAGTCCGGACAGGTATTCAAGCCTTCCGTGGCCATATGGATGGTCCTCGTCAGGAGGCCTGTTAGCAAGCTTGAAGCCGAGGATCGTGATCACTGAGGATGTGGTATCAGTCAGGTTGTTGAAGGCATCAGCCATCAGTGAGATGCTGCCTGTTACGAATCCAAGGGTAAGCTTGACAAGGAACAGGATGAAGTTGAGGACTATCCCCACAAATCCTGCCTTTATCCCGATTTTTTCCCTCTCGTGGACATTGCTGTAATTTTTGCCGTTGACGATCTTGTCTATGAATAAATCGATCATAATTTCACCTTCCGCATAAATGGAAGGATTCCAGGCTCCGCAGGAGCGGATTGGAATCCTTCATTTAATTGTATCACACTTGTGTTAGAATGGTAATATATTGAGTATAAACATGGTAGGAGGTCATTATGGATAAAATGGAACTTGCAGGGAGACTGCTTGAATTTCTTCATGAATCACAGACAGCATTCAATGCAGTGGAGGTCATGAAAAAAGAGCTTCTTTCTGAGGGATATCAGGAGCTCGATGGAGACGTAAAATGGAGCCTTATGGAGGGGGACAAAGCTTTCTACACTAAGAACGGGTCTTCGCTCTTCATGGTGAGAATAGGCAGTGACCCACTTGTGAAAGGCTTCAGGATGGTGGGTGCGCACACCGATTCACCGGGCTTCAGGATAAAGCCAGGTGCAGAGATGGTGAATGACGGTTTCTTGAGGCTTAACACTGAGACGTATGGAGGTCCCATACTCTCGACCTGGTTCGACAGGCCGCTGACACTTGCAGGAAGGGTAGTCCTGAAGGGTGACAGCCCGCTGAAGCCAAAGATGGAGACTGTCAACTTCAGAAGGCCGATGCTTATCATTCCGAGCGTTGCGATCCACTTCAACAGGAATGTGAACGAAGGGGTGGCAATAGACAAGCAGAAGCATGTGCTTCCTGTAATGTCCATGGCAGGTAAGGATTTTGCCAAGGAAAACCTGATAAGGGACCTTGTTGCCGAAGAGATGAATGTGGCATCAGAGGAGATACTGGATTACGACCTGTTCCTCTGCGAGGCTGAAAAGGGGATAGTAATGGGACTTTCCCATGAATTCATATCCTCCAAGAGACAGGATAACCTGAACAGTGTGCATGGAGCCATGGAAGCACTTAAGGCGGCTGAAGGCGGAAGCGGCATAAGGGTCGCTGCTTTCTTCGACAACGAGGAGTGCGGTTCGAGGTCGAAGCAGGGGGCGGACTCTGTCCTCCTTGCAAATCTACTTGAGAGGGTGTATTACTCACTGGGCGGTGACAGGGAGGGCTTCCTCAGGAGCCTTGAAAGCTCGTTCATGATTTCAGCGGACCTTGCCCACAGTGTACATCCGAACTATGCTGACATGCATGATCCGGTAAACAGGCCACTTCTTAACAAGGGACCGGTAATAAAGCTTTCTGCCAACCAGAAGTATACGACAGATGGAGATTCTGCTGCAGCCTTCAGCGAGATCTGCAGAAAGGCAGAAGTTCCTTTCCAGACCTTCGTCAACAGGAGCGACCTTGCCGGAGGTTCCACCATAGGACCTGCAGCAGCATCTCACCTGCCTGTAAGAAGTGTAGATATTGGCACTCCGCTCCTAGGGATGCATTCCGTAAGGGAGCTTGGAGGAGTCGATGACCACCTGTATCTTGTGAAGGCATTGAAGGTATTCTTCGAGGAAAACTGAAAATAGAGATTTTGTTTTACATAATAAAATAAATGTAAAGCGAATGTACATGCAGTACAAACAAAAATGCCGTTGTGATGCTTACTCACAACGGCACAATTTTTTAGTCTACCTTTCCAACGTCAGACAGCACAAGTCCCTTGTTATGGTTAAGTGCCCATGTTATTCCCCAGTCGTTCTGGAAAATCAGGATGTCCCTGTCCTTCATGTCTTTAAGGAGCCTTGAATCTGAAGTTATGTTAAGGTTCGAGGTGTCATAGTCCTCGTTTTCTATCCATCTTACGAACCTGTATGGCAGCCTGTCCATCTTCAGGTCGACTCCATATTCATTCTTAAGCCTGTATTCAAGGACTTCAAGCTGAAGAACTCCGACGACTCCGACGATGATCTCTTCCATTCCGATATGGAGCTCCTTGTATACCTGGATTGCTCCTTCCTGGGCGATCTGGGTTATACCCTTTACGAACTGCTTCCTCTTCATGGTATCCTCTGGCCTTACCCTCGCAAAATGTTCTGGAGAGAAGGTCGGGATCCCTTCGAACCTGAACTTCATTGAAGGGTCGGTCAGTGTGTCGCCAATGGAGTATATACCCGGGTCGAAAACTCCTATGATGTCTCCGGCATAAGCTTCCTCGATGATCTCCCTGTCCTGGGCCAGGAACTGCTGTGGCTGGGAAAGCTTTATCTTTCCGTTGCCCTGGAAATGGAAAACCTCCATTCCCTTCTCGTATTTTCCGGAGCATATCCTCATGAATGCGATCCTGTCCCTGTGGGCTGGATTCATGTTTGCCTGTATCTTGAATATGAATGCGGAGAACTTGTCGCTGAAGACGTCGATCTCATCACCATCGGAAGTGTTCCTAGACAGCGGCTCGGATGTGAGCTTCAAAAATTCCCGGAGGAATGGCTCGACACCGAAGTTTGTGAGCGCGGATCCGAAGAATACCGGAGTAAGCTCTCCCTTCTGGATCTTTCCCAGGTCGAAGTCGTCTCCCGCATAATCGATGAGCTCGATATCCTCCATAAGCTTGTCATGGAGAGGCTTGCCCAAAAGGTCCTTGAATACATCGTCCTCAACATTTCCGACAACTGATTCAACCTCAAGCTGTCCATGCTTTCCGCCTGCGAATGCATGTATTGTGTTGGTGTCTCTTTCGAAGACTCCCCTGAAGTCATTTCCTGTCCCTATAGGCCAGTTCATCGGGTATGACTTTATGCCAAGCTCCCTTTCAATCTCCTCGAGAAGCTCGAACGGGTCCCTTGTCTCACGGTCCATTTTGTTGATGAATGTGAATATTGGGATTCCTCTAAGCGAACAGACATGGAAAAGCTTCCTGGTCTGCTCCTCCACACCCTTGGCTCCGTCAATTACCATGACGGCAGAGTCTGCAGCCATAAGGGTCCTGTAGGTATCCTCCGAGAAGTCTTGATGTCCCGGTGTATCAAGGATGTTTATGCAATAGCCGTCATAGTTGAACTGCATGACAGACGAGGTGACAGAAATTCCCCTCTGCTTCTCTATCTCCATCCAGTCGGATACCGCATGCTTGGATGCCTTCCTTGCCTTTACGGAGCCTGCAAGCCTTATAGCTCCTCCGTACAGGAGCAGCTTCTCGGTAAGTGTAGTCTTACCTGCGTCAGGATGCGAGATTATCGCAAATGTCCTTCTTTTTTCTATTTCTTTTCTTATCGATTCCAAAGTGCCTCCTGGTGGCCTCACAGCCGATTATCAATATCTTCGTAACAACAAATAATTATATAACATAATCGGAGAATGCTCCATAGTTTTTTATCTAAGTCGGCCTTAGTCTTAGTGGTCTATGATTATGTCACCCTGGAAAGTGTGCTGTGATCATGACACTCTATGACTCAAGGCTGGCGTGCGCTTCGTAGCTTTCAGATGATTCTCCGAGCAATTTTTTGAACTGCATTGCAAATATTACTGAGGTCACTGTAACCGCAATGATATCGGCAATGGGCTCTGCCAGGAAAACAGCTGTAACCTTATCTTCGATGAACTGTGGCAGGATGAATATCAGCGGAATGAGCAGTATCACCTTGCGAAGCAGCGCAAGGAATATTGAAATTTTCGCATTACCGAGAGCGATAAATGTCTGCTGGCAGCTTATCTGGACTGCCAATAAGAGGGATGCTGCCATGTATATCCTCAGAGCTGAAATTGTAGCGGCAATAAGACGTGCATCACCTGTGAACATGCCTGCGAAAATCTGAGGGAACAGCATGACCATCAGCCAGAGAAGTGTGGAGTAAACCAGTGTGCTTTTTAGGAGCAGGACAAAGGTTTCCTTCACCCTCGAAAGGTTTTTTGCACCGTAGTTATAGCTTATTATTGGTTGAGCCCCCTGGGTAAGTCCCATTATGGGAAGTATTGAAAATTGCATGACGCTTGACAGTATGGTCATGGCTCCGACTGCCAGGTCCCCTCCGTAATGCTGAAGGGATGAATTGAAAGTTATGACAAGGATACTCTCAGTAGCCTGCATCACAAATGGCGACATTCCAAGAGCAATGCAGGGCAAAAATACCTTTAGGTCTATCTTGAGATTTTCTTTTCTTATTGTAAGCTGGCTTCTTTTGCCCATCAGGAACCATATGACCCACACGGCGGAAATGGCCTGGGAAATAATGGTTGCAAGTGCGGCACCCTTAACACCCATGCCGAATCCGAACATAAGGATAGGGTCCAGTATTATATTTGTAACTGCACCGATTGTCACGGTAAGCATGCTGGTTTTAGCGAAGCCCTGTGCTGTGATGAATGCATTAAGCCCCAGGGAGAGCTGGACGAAAATAGTTCCCATGGCATATATGTTCATGTAGTCCAGAGCATATCCTATAGTGTTTTCACTTGCGCCAAACATCATCAGCATCTGTTTGCCGAAAAGGAGCACAAGAGCGGTCAGTATGAGAGCTACTATCACTAGAGCGGATGTGCAGTTTCCGAGTATCCTTTCAGCGGCATTCTTATCCTTCATGCCCATCTTGATCGATGCCCTCGGAGCACCTCCCATGCTTACAAGTGCTGCAAAGGCCGATATGACCATGATGAGAGGCATGGTGACACCAACTCCCGTCAGCGCATCTGCTCCAATATCAGGGATATGGCCTATATACATCCTGTCAACAATGTTGTAAAGGACGTTTATGATCTGTGCAATTATTGCAGGGAATGCCATGCTAAACAGCAGTCTGCCTACCTTCTCAGTCTCCATTCTGTTTCCACGTATTACTTCCACTTTTGTTTTCCTCCATTCTCTTCAAGCTGTTTCGAAATGTTCGTATCTATCTTATTGAATATTTTCTTCATTACCGCATATTCATCCTCCGTAATATCAGAGAATAGGGACCTTAAGATTCTCTTTTGTACTTCAGCCAGTCTTTCAACCTTTGGAACAGCCTCCTGCAATATTGTGAGATGGATACTCCTCTTATCAGATGAGTCTGCCTCTCCTGTAAGGTAGCCTTTGCTGATCAATGAATCCAAGGACTTCGAGACCATCGATTTTGATATTGAACGGTATTTGGCTATATCCTTCGCTGTATCAAGAGGCTTGTTATTGAATAAGAACAGGAGGACATCAATTTCTCCCTGGGTAAGCTGGAGTTCTTTCGTTGTTGGGTAAAAGGCCTTTTCATACATCTTTTTGAACTTCCAGCTGGAGAGTATGAATATGTTATCTTCCCTGATATCTATCTTCATGATGATTTCCTCCACTTCGAATTAGTTTACTATTGAACTATTTTATTCTACAGCCAAAAGATATGAATGTAAAGAATTGAAATCAATTGAAATGAAACCGAATCAGAATTTTCCAGTCACTTAAGTGGGAATTCCAATCCTCATTAAGCCCTGAACAGCAAAACATATGACAATGCATGCCCATGTTTATACATTGTTAACCTGGTAGTGAAAATATATGGAACAAAATAATGATATAATTAGAGGATGAACAAATGGAGGTCGGATATGGTTAGACTAGTGGCTCTTGACATGGATGGGACCCTGCTCAACAGCAGGCTTGAGATAAGTGAAGCGAACAAGAAAGCCATCGCCCTTGCATGTGAAAACGGGGCAAGGATAGTGCTATGCAGCGGAAGGCCTATAAAGGGGCTTGTGAAATACATAGAGGAGCTGGGGCTGTACAATGATGAGGAATTTCTGATCGGATTCAATGGTGCCCTTGTGGTCCAGGCGAAGTCAAAGAAGAGGGTATATGAGCAGGGTATGTCCGGAAAGGATGCAAAGATCCTTGCAAGGACAGCATCCGAAATCGGAGCCAACTGCATAATCCACTTTGCTGACCATGCCATGACTCCCGTTGAAAATTTTTATTCCACACTTGAGGCTACAGTCAATGGGATCCCGCTTGTTACTGGGGATCCTGAAACGATCAATGACGATGCGACTGTAATGAAGGTCCTGTTCCTTGACTATGAGCATATACTTGAGGGATACCTGGGAAGGATCCCGGAAGCTATCAGACAGAAGCACGCGATAGTGAGGACTGCACCTTTCTTCCTGGAGTTCCTGGACAAGGGACTGAGCAAGTACAGAGCATTGTCAGCTCTGGCAAGGGAGCTGGGCATAGGAAATGAAGAGGTTATGGCAATAGGGGACTCCGAAAATGACTATGAGATGGTAAAGTATTCGGGTATTGGCGTAGCCATGGGAAATGCCACAGATGCCCTCAAGAAGGCAGCAAAGCTGGTAACACGAACTGAAGATGAGGATGGAGTAGCATATGCGCTTAACAGTATAATGAACCTCGGAATGGAAGAATTCAAAGGAGGTTGAACATGGATAGAAGATTCATCCGCAAGACCATATGGATAGGGGTGCTCCTTATTTTATTCCTTATGCCCGTATTCAAAGCAGATGCCTCAAGCGGGACCTACGACATAACATCATTTGAGGTTCTGGTTGAGATTAATGAGAACGGGGACGCCAAGGTAACTGAAGCCATAGAGTACTCATTTTCAGGATCCTTCAATGGAGTCCTGAGGGATATTGATTTCTCAAGGACATCAGGTATAGATGATGTGACGGTCAGGGTGTCGCATAACGGCTCCGAAAGGACCTTTACAGAGGCCGATTCAGGAGCTGCCAACACCTATGATGCGACAACTGAAGGAAGCCTCTTGAAGCTTAAGGTATATGAGAAGTCAGGGTCAGATACCAAGACATTCCTGTATGGCTACACATTAAAGAACGTGGTGGAAAAATATAACGACATAGCAACCTTCAACAGGAAGATAATAGATGCCAAGTGGACTGTTCCCCTTGAAAACGTAAGGATAGTCATAAGGATCCCGGAAGGTGCATCAAAGGACGACCTTAAGGTGTTCGCGCACGGACCACTCACAGGAACATCTTCCATCAAGGACAGCAGCACCTTCGAATTCACAGTACCTCTTGCTCAGGGAACATTCGTCGAGACTCTTGCTATATTCCCACCGGAGCTTGTACCGGGTTCAACCAATACATTTAACAGGGATGAGCTGCCGGCAATTCTTACGAACGAGCAGAGGCTTGCTGATGAAGCTAACAAGCTTCGAGAGGAAGCGATAAAGAAGCTCGAACGGGAAAACTTCCTGAAGAACCTTATGAACATTCTGAATCCTGTATTCATATTTGCTGCATTATTCGGTCTGGCAGCAACGGTATACGGCAACATGAAATTCGCGAGAGAAGTCAAGCCACAATTCGAGGGGGATTACTACAGGGAGCTTCCCGGTGACTACTCGCCTGCCGTAATGAGCTATCTCATGACAAGGGGAAGCACAAAGCCTGAAGACATCATGGCGACGCTTCTTGACCTTGCAAGGAAGAAGGTAGTCAGCCTGAACCTTGTTTCAACTACTGAAAAAGGCCTTCTGTTCAAGACGACAGATGAAGTGTACAGGCTTGAATGGCTGAACAGGGAAAAACTGGATGAGCTTCTCCCTCATGAAGCATTCCTTGCTGAATGGTTCATAGACAGGATCGGCGGTGGAGAAGGTCTGGATATTGACGACCTTGAAAAGATGACAAAGAAAAAGACTTTCGCAAGGCAGTTCGGGAAGGACTACGAAAAGTTCAAGGCCTATGTCATTGACGAAGGCGAGAATAAGGGATTCTATACAGGGAATAAGACAAACGGTATCGGAGTTTTCATCGCTATCGGATTCGGACTTCTGATCCTGGGCGGACTGTCTACCTTCCTGCTTGGACCGGGCTTCGGCATAGCGGCAGCTGCATCAGGCCTTCTCCTTGTTACATCGATGGGTATCCAGTCAGTAAGGAAGAAGCTTACTCCATATGGAGCAGAACAGAAGGCCATGTGGGAAGCGTTCAAGAAATTCCTCCTGGACTTCTCGAACCTTGAAAAGGCTGACATACCTGCAATAACCATCTGGGAGCACTATCTCGTATACGCTGTTTCCCTGGGTGTTGCGAAGGAAGTCATAGACCAGCTGCCGAGAGTATTCAGTGACAGGGACCTTTCCGATCCGAACCTTACATACATGAGGGGACACGGAAGCTACAATTCGTTGTATATGATGAACCACATGGTCAGCGATACGGCAAGAAGCGTCGCTTCTGCGGTCAACACAGCTAACATCGCATCCTCCGCAATGTCTTCCGGCTCTGGTGGCGGTGGAGGTTTCTCTGGAGGGAGCTCAGGCGGCGGTGGCGGCGGCGGTGGCGGCGGAGCATTCTAGAATATTATTTAGGAGATGATAAGTATGAATAATGGAAACTGGACACTGCCGATTATACTGGGCATCATAGCAGTCATACTTCTTTACGCGGTCTCTGTATACAATGGCCTGGTAAGGCTTAGGAACAGGGTAAGGAACGCATGGGCCCAGATCGACGTTCAGCTCAAGACGAGGGCAGACCTCATTCCAAACCTTGTCGAGACAGTCAAGGGCTATGCAGCACACGAGAGAGGGACCTTCGAGGAAGTAGTAAGGGCAAGGAACCAGGCTGTAAGCGCAAAGACGGTCCAGGAGGCTGCAGATGCAAACAACAGCCTTACAGCAGCTCTTTCGCGCCTGATGGTGGTCGTTGAGGCATATCCTCAGCTCAAGGCAGACCAGAACTTCCTGTCACTTCAGGCAGACCTGAAGGACACGGAAGAGAAGATCAGGTACTCAAGGCAGTTCTACAATGATACGGTCATGAAGTACAACACGGACATCGAGATATTCCCGAAGAACATCTTCGCTGGAATATTCAACTTCAGGCAGGAACCTCTTTTCAAGATAGCAGAGGAAGAGAAGGCGGTTCCAAAGGTACAGTTCTAAGAGGAATACTTTTGGAAGATATTCAACAAGTGAGGCAGGCAGCTAAGAAGCTGTCTGTTTTCTTGTTGGAGATTAAACATGAATTCGGTCTGGAGTCATACCCTGGTACATTTCTGATTTGTGCAGCTTCGAATTGCTGAATACTTTTATGTCTCCAGCGCACAATTATTGAAGATATTAATTTTCAAAGTAAGGCATCAATTGATGAAAAAGCTTTCGCAAACTCTGGACTTAAGTCGTGAGTTGGCAAGCGAAGTCAAGAAATAAACAGAACTTAGAACATTGGCATATATCATGTGATGATTACCACAATGTATTGAATGATTGTTTGCATGAAGCAAAATTATCGCTTTTATTGTACTTAAGCGACGTCTCAAGCAGAAAGACAACAGGATAGCCAATCACAGGGCTGGTAAATGGCTCTGGGTCTATAAGTGCGATCACAGAAGGTATATTGCAGATTATTCAGCTCGACGATGTTAAGTTTATAGCAGAGATCAATAATTCGGATTGTATCGTACGTAAATTCATACCAGCAAAAGATTTTGAGATCAGGATACTTTTACAAGATGAGATTGAAATACTTGAGAAAGTGATAAATGAATCAGGAATGCTCACTAGTGGCGAAATCTTAAGCAGATTGCCCGAAGCAGAATGAATGTGGTTCAAATTATCGTCAACACGGATAATTTCAGTCAACATTATGTAAGATTGGAATTTTCATGACATGTTTATCTATAATTTGAAGGACACGGCAATCAGTTTGGTTGCAGTGTCCTTCTTCATGATTATCCGTAGCATAACAGGCATAGCGGGTTAGTGTTCACTATGAAACAGACAAATTTTGCTTCAAGTACATCTTGTAGACGTAAGAACTTGTGCCTTGGCTAAAGGGATTCAATAGACCTTCCGGACTTTGTAGCCCATCCTCGCGAGTTCACACTGTATTTCCTCGATATGGGCGTGACCGCTGGTCTCGCAGGTTACTTCAAGCTCCACGTTCATGAAGCGGTCGGTGTTCTTGAACTGGTTGTGGTCAAGGCCTATTACGTTCGCATTGAGCCTTGCAAGGACCTCTGAGATCCTAAGGAGCTCTCCCGGCTTGTCGGGAAGCTCGACGCTGAAGCAGAAGAGTCTACCGCGGGAGACAAGTCCCTTGTTTATCATGGTGGAGACAGTCACCACATCGATATTTCCTCCGCTTACTACGCATACGACATTCTTGTTGAACATATGAAGCCTTTTGAGGCCGGCTAAAGAAACCGCGCCTGAGTTCTCCGCGATAAGCTTGTGCTTTTCAAGCATCATCAGGAAGGCTTCCATGATTTCACGGTCACTGACGGTTACGATCTCATCGACATATTCGCGGATAATATCAAAAGTCATGTCCCCGGGCCGCTTGACTGCAACACCGTCCGCAATCGTATCAACATGAGAGAGGCATACGACCTTGTCCTCCATCACAGAAGACTTCATGGCCATGGCTCCCTCAGGCTCTACCCCTATGATCTTGATCGATGGCTTAAGGGCCTTCATGGCCAGGGCAATTCCGCTGATCAGGCCGCCACCGCCTATAGGAACAAGAACGACATCAACATCATTAAGCTCCTCGAAGATCTCTACACCTATAGTTCCCTGCCCCTCTATCACACTCAAATCATCGAACGGATGGATAAAGACGCTGTCCTGCTCTTTCTGTAATCTCAAGGCCTCTTCATACGCCTCATCGTAGCAGTCACCTGCAAGGACCACATTGGCACCATGGCTGCGGGTAGCTTCAACCTTTATTATCGGGGTAGTCTTGGGCATGACGATCGTAGCTCTGACACCAAGGAGCTTGCTTGCTAATGCAACACCCTGTGCATGGTTCCCAGCAGACGATGCGATCACGCCCCTGGACTTTTCAATGTCACTAAGCTGAGATATCTTATTGTAAGCGCCACGTATCTTGAATGCGCCGGTGACCTGTAGGTTTTCTGGTTTTATGAAGACTCGGTTGCCGCATTCTTCACTGAAGACCTCGCTATGGATAAGAGGCGTATCACGGATGACAGGCCTTAGGGTCTCCCTTGCGGCACTAAAATTCATGCAGTCCTGATAGTTTACTTTTTTTCTTTCGTTGATCATTTCCATTTCCTTACCTCCAATGAATGACAGTATTACAAACGCGCCACACGTACTGATCATGAAGGGACTTTTTTGTAAATAAAAACCGTCCTCTCATATTTGAAAGGACGGATAAATCCGCGGTACCACCTTAATTGCACGAATGCCACTCAAAAGCTCAGACAAGCTTCGGGCTGTTAACGGAGCCTCCCGGGGACACTTACTTGCGACCAGCGCTTTAGGCATTCCAGCTCAAGGATGATTTCAAAATACTCGTGTCGCGTCTGCTTTCACCATATGCCGACTCTCTTTAGCGATCGTTTGGATTTCTCTTTTCCTATCATAGCGATGAAAATATTGATATATTGCTATGAATGTTAGCAGAATCTTCGGAGAAGTGCAAGATATTTATTTATTTTTAGCTTATTTGTTAAAATTGAGATTATATGGTTTGAAATTTTAATCTATCAAGCACCGGATGCAATGATAGTAAAAGGAAGAGGCACCCGGATTGGGTCAACTCTTCCACTTAACACACATTCTATGTTAGGAGACTCGTATTCAATCTACCTAGGAACCAGACCTATCTTCTTCTGCATCTTCCTCAGGGTCTTCTGGGCCTCATAGGATGCCCTTTCGGCGCCCTTCTTGTATATCTCCTCAAGCTTAGCCTTCTCTGACAGGAGCTCCTTCACCTTGGCCTGAACAGGTGTGAATTCATCTACAAGAGCTTCTGCGACTGCTGACTTGAAATCAGCGTAGCCCTTTCCTCTGAACATCTCCACAACTTCATCAGGCTTGTAGCCCTTAAGTGCGCAGAGTATGTTAATGAGGTTCTTTACCCCGGGCTGCTCATCGGTATAGTTTACTACTCCGATCGAATCGGTGACTGCCCTTGATATCTTCTTTCTTATGACATCAGGTTTGTCCATAATGAGGATGAACGAGTTCGGATTGTCATCCGACTTTGACATCTTCCTTGTAGGGTCCTGAAGGTCCATTATCTTCGCTGCTTCCTTTGGTACGATAACATCAGGCAGCACGAATGTGTCCGAGTACGTGCTGTTGAACCTCTGGGCAATGTCCCTTGCAAGCTCCACATGCTGCTTCTGGTCGACACCTACAGGTACCGCATCAGCCTGATAGAGGAGTATGTCAGCTGTCATCAGCACAGGATAGTTGAAGAGCCCTGAGCCTATTGCCTCATTGTCCTTTACCTTTGCAGTCTTGTCCTTGTACTGGGTCATCCTTGAAAGTTCACCCATATTGGTGCTGCAGGTCAGAAGCCATGATGCCTCGGAGTGCGCAGGTACGTGTGACTGTATGAACAGGGTGCACTTCTCCGGATCTATACCTGAAGCAATGTATATCGCAAGTATCTCAAGCGTCCTTTTTCTGAGCTCGGCTGGCTCCTGCTTTACGGTGATCGCATGCAGGTCGACGATGCTGTAGAAGCATTCGTATTCCTCCTGGAGAGTAGCCCAGTTCTTTATTGCCCCCAGATAGTTCCCTAAAGTCAGATCCCCTGACGGCTTTACTCCGCTGAAGATCCTTTTCTTCCTAGTTTCCATGAAATGCCTCCATTTAAATTACTTTTCCTTACCAATCTATATTAACACCTGTTAAGTCTGTAGACAACATGATGAGAGCTCTGAAGAGGCGACAAAAAAACGGCCAGTTTACTGGCCGTTTCCGTTTGCTATCTTCTGCCGTCGAACTTCTGGTTCTTTCTTGCTCTTCTGCAGTCAGGACATCTTACAGGCTCGTTCTCGAACCCCTTTTCCTTGTAGAATTCCTGCTCACCAACTGTGAATACGAATTCCTGGTTGCAGTCTCTGCAGATGATCTTCTTGTCTTCCATTTTTCTTTTCCTCCTTAGCAACAGTTTTTTCTTAGAATTATCTGACGCTAAGGTCTATGGATTAATTCCTGGAAATGAACTGTACTTTGTGATATTTTACCTCTTCAGGCACCTTAATTATATCAGATTGAGAAAAACATGTGAAGATTAAACGTGAAAAATATGACATTATTTATTTGGTTGTTTATAAGCTTAAATAGTAAACATTTGATAAAAATGCTGGGCAATACTGATTGTATGGCAAAAGAGTTATCCATTTGTTCTCATTTTGAAATATCTGACAATGATATGGAATACGATTACCTGATTTGGAATCCAGGTGAATTGAGAATTGGTTTCAATATTTTGGGAGTGGATAATGAACTCAAAAAACTTCTGAAAAAGCGGCTTCCGGTTTGACTTAATTTTCTGATAATCATATAATGTTAGTAAGGTTAAAGGTTTACAATTTATAAAATAATTTAAGGGGTGTGGTTGACATGATACAGGTTATTTATGGCAAGAGAGGCTCGGGGAAGAGCAAAAGAATGGTATCTCTTGCCAATGAACAGGTAAAGTCGGCAAAGGGGACAGTAGTCTACATTGACGATGACAACAGGGCGATCCACGAACTGGACAGGCACATCAGATTTATCAACACTGAAGATTTTGATCTCAAGGACTACAAGGCGATATACGGATTCCTTTCAGGGATAATTTCCACAAACTACGATGTTGAGACAATATTCGTAGACGGTCTATTCAATACGCTGGACAAAAAGGATGAGACAACAGAGAAGGTATTCAGCAAACTCCAGCAATTTTCTGAGAAGCACAATGTTAACCTTATGATTACAATGCATGACGAGGGTGAACTCGGCACAAGTGATTTGGAAAAGTTCAAGGTCATCTGATCCTTTTTGATAAAAAGCCCGAATGGGCTTTTTTTTTGCCTTTTTTTGCCTGAATCCCAGAGCAGCATAAACAACTGGTGCTATTCACAAAATCAGGTTTTGCAGATATACTATTAAGGATAAAGATTGCTTAGGAGGAATGAAGATGAGCGTTTTCGAGGAGCTTCAGAGAAGAGGCTACATAAAACAGATGACTCATGAGGAAGAGATAAGGGACCTTTTGGAAAATGACAGGGTCACTTTCTATATAGGCTTCGACCCTACTGCAGACAGCCTTCATGTAGGGCATTTCATAGCCCTGATGTTCATGGCTCATATGCAGAGGGCTGGACACAGGCCAATAGCGCTTCTTGGAGGCGGTACTGCCATGATTGGGGATCCTTCGGGAAAGACCGACATGAGGACCATGATGACAAAGGAAACCATAGCGGCGAATGCGGCTGCCATAAAGAAGCAGATGGAGAAGTTCATAGATTTCTCCGATGACAGGGCCATTCTCGCAAACAACTCGGACTGGCTGCTTAACCTGAACTATGTGGACTTCCTCAGGGATGTAGGTGTCCATTTCTCAGTGAACAACATGCTAAGGGCAGAAAGCATAAAGCTGAGGCTAGAAAAGGGACTTTCCTTCCTTGAGTTCAACTATATGCTGATGCAGGGCTACGACTTCCTGTACCTGAACCAGAACTATGGCTGTACAATGCAGCTTGGCGGTGATGACCAGTGGTCAAACATGCTTGCCGGAGCCGACCTTATCAGAAGGAAGGAAAGAAAGAGCGCATATGCAATGACCTGTACCCTACTGACCAACTCACAGGGCCAGAAGATGGGCAAGACAGTCAATGGTGCTCTTTGGCTCGATGCTGAGAAGACATCCGTATACGACTTCTACCAGTACTGGAGGAACGTAGACGACGCTGACGTGTTCAAGTGCCTGAGGCTCCTTACATTCGTACCTGTAGAGGACATCGATGCAATGGAAAGCGCAGAGGGAGTAAACATCAACGAGTTCAAGAAGGTACTCGCATTTGAGATAACAAAGAACGTGCATGGAGCTGATGAGGCTGAAAAGGCAAAGGGCGCTGCTGAAGCTCTGTTTGAGAAGGGCGGAGACATGAGCAATGTCCCGACCATAGAGATAACCACTGAAGACCTTGAAGTGACGCTCCTGGACATCCTGGTTAAGGGCGGAGTATTCCCGTCCAAGGCTGAAGGGCGAAGAAACATAGTGCAGGGCGGTGTGACTCTCAAGGAACAGAAGGTGGCGGATCCAATGCATAAGCTTGCCTTAAGTGATTTCGAGGAGGATTCCGTGCTCGTCAAGAAGGGCAAGAAGCATTTCTACAGGATCCTTTTGAACAGATAATGGCGCTGTATGCAATCTCGGACCTTCATCTTTCGTTGTCGGGCGAGAAGCCCATGGATGTCTTCTCTGATGTCTGGAAAGACCATCAGCAGAAGATAGAGGATAACTGGAGGGAAATCGTAAGGGATTCCGATACTGTCCTTATGGCTGGTGACCTTTCATGGTCCCTGAGGATGGATTCCGGAAAGCAGGACCTTGACTATCTTTCCGGCCTGCCCGGCAGGAAGATCCTCATCAAGGGCAACCATGACTACTGGTGGAAGGGGATAACAAAGCTTAACAGCATGTATCCCGACATTGACTTCATACAGAACAACAGCTTCCTGTGGGACGGTTATGCGGTCTGCGGCTCCAGAGGCTGGATGATTCCCGGGAGCTCAACCTTTGACGAGGAGAATGACAGGAAGATATTCGAAAGGGAACTCATCAGGATGAGACTCTCCCTGGAAACCGCAAAAAAGAAGGCGGAAAAGGGAATAATAGCCATGATCCACTACCCGCCGACAAATGAAACATTTCAGGATTCTGCCTTCACAGACCTTTTTGAGGAGTATGGAGTCGAGAAGGTCATCTACGGACACCTTCACGGGAACGCACTTAAGAGGGTCATGGAAGGAAGCCGAAAAGGCGTGGAATATATACTCACATCCTGCGACCATATCGGTTTCAGGCCGGTGCTGATAAAGGAATAGGCATGTTTACAGGACCTCTGTTTTGATCTGCAGGGGTCCTTTTCATATCCCAACTCACTTGAATCATTTCGCAAATCATATGAACTTTCGTGAAAAAAATTGCCATGCTATGATATAATAGTTTTGGATTATACTCGTTTACTGAAAAAAATTTCTAATATCGACACGGAGGATGAAAATGTTTAACGAAAAAGACACGCTTTCAATCAATGCCGTAAGGGCACTGTCCATCGAAGCGGTACAGAAGGCAAACTCAGGACATCCTGGCCTTCCGCTTGGCGCAGCACCGTTTGCGTATGTGCTCTGGACTAGGAGCATGAACCACAATCCTAAGAACCCTACCTGGTTCAACAGGGACAGGTTCGTCCTTTCTGCAGGACATGGCTCTGCACTGCTCTACAGCCTGCTTCACCTTTCAGGCTACGACCTTTCCCTTGAAGAAGTGAAGAACTTCAGACAGTGGGGATCGAAGACTCCGGGACATCCTGAATTTGGCCATACTGCAGGAGTAGAAGCCACCACAGGACCTCTTGGGCAGGGAATCGCAATGGCTGTTGGAATGGCAATGGCTGAAAGCCATCTTGGAGCAAAGTACAACAGGGAAAACTTCAACGTGGTAGACCACCACACATATGTGCTCTGCGGAGACGGAGACCTTATGGAAGGGGTATCAGGCGAAGCCTCATCCCTTGCAGGCCACCTGAAGCTTGGCAAGCTTGTGATACTTTACGATTCGAATGACATCTCACTTGACGGAAGACTTAACAAGTCATTCTCTGAGAATATCAAGGGAAGATATGAGGCATATGGCTGGCAGTATCTTAGAGTAGAGGATGCGAACGACCTTGAGGGTGTAGAGCATGCGATAACACTTGCCAAGGAAGAGACAGAGAAGCCTACTATAATTGAGATCAAGTCCGTAATAGGAATAGGCTCACCTGATGC